>DASUYB010000001.1 GCA_036377595.1 Longimicrobium sp.
GCATCCCTGCGCCTGCTGCTTGTCGAGGTGCCCGCGAAAAGCCACCATCGCGGCCAGCGCGGCCAGCGCGGCCAGCGCGGCCAGCGCGGCGGCCCACGTGGCCCACTCCACGGCGCCGCGCCCGCCGCCGTCGGCCCCGGCCATGGCTCAGTCCAGCGCGCGGAACCGGTAGCCGAGCCCCGGCTCGGTGACGATCAGCGCCGGCCGCACGGAGTCGCGCTCGACCTTGCGGCGCAGGTTGGCCACGTGCACGCGCAGGTACGCCTGCGGGTCGCCGCCGCCGGCGCGGCCCCACACCGCGCGGAAGATCTGGTCGTGCGTGAGGGTGCGGCCGGCGTTCGACACGAAGGCGCGGAGCAGGTCCCACTCGGTCGGGGTCAGGTGGATCTCTTCACCGCCGCGCGACAGGATGCGCCGCGCGAGGTCGATGCGGAGCCCCTCGACCTCGACCGGGCCGGCGTCGCCCGCGCGCGGGCCGGTGCGAGCGCGGCGCAGCTGGGCGCGCACGCGGGCCTGCAGCTCGGCCGTGCTGAAGGGCTTGGTCACGTAGTCGTCCGCGCCCGCGTCGAGCAGCGCCACCTTCTCGTGCTCGGAGTGTCGGGCCGACAGCACCACGATGGGCGCCGTGGACCACCGGCGCACCTCGGTGCAGACGCTGGCCCCGGCCAGGTCGGGGAGGCCCAGGTCCAGCACGATGAGGTCCGGCCGCTCCGCCGCCGCGCGGTCGATCCCGTCGCGCCCCGTGGCCGCCTCGAGCACGCGCACGGCGTCGCCCTCCAGCGCGTTGCGCACCACGCGCCGGATCTGCGGCTCGTCGTCGATCACCAGGATGGTGGCCTCGTGCATGGGCACGATCATACGCACCGCTGCGAGCATGCACCAGCGAAACGGCGAGGGTGGCTTCCGCCGCGATCCACGCCACCCCTGATGAGAACGCGCCTCCAGGAATCGCTGCGGACCATCCTTGCCGGCGCGCTGGAGATGGCGAGCCTCGGTTGGTGTGAGCTGCCCCGATCGGGGGCCGTTGAGAGATCCGCTTCCCGGCACACGATCACGCAAGAACGCGGACCGAGGAAAATGCGATCCATCCGGCGTGCGTCGTGAAGTACATCGGAGAGAACGCTGGTGCGGCTAGTCCACCGCAGGTCAGCCGCTTGCTCTTCGCGTATTAACTAGCGCTCAACGTGAGCTAAAACAAAAACCCGCAGACGGCTTGAGTTGCCGCCCTACGGGTCATTGTGTCTATGCCCCCGACAGGACTTGAACCTGTGACCTTCGGTTTAGGAAACCGCTGCTCTATCCTGGCTGAGCTACGGGGGCGATCGTCGCGGGAACGCGTGCGATGAGTGTTGAAATTTAACCGAAAGGACGAGGCGCGGTCAACCTGACCCGCGCCCCTTCCAGCTCGCCAGGCGTCGACGCGGGGCGGCGGAGGTGCTGCCTCCTCCGCCCCGCGCCGCCCGTGGGATCGGTGCCGCATGGCCGTTCTGGATAGGCCCGGCCGGACTCGAACCAGCGGCCTCCTGCTGAGGAGGCAGTCGCTTCAGCGTGTGTGCCGAGCCGACCGGGATGCCACAGGTGAGGTATGCGTTACCCGCTGCTTCGTAGCGCCCGGCGCGAAATGTGGGTCGTCCGCCATGCCCCGCCGGCTGTGGGTGCGGGCCGGACGGTCTCTGGTCGCGCCGTGAACCCACAAACCTACCGCATCAGACCGTACGCACGACTGTCAGCGTGAACCCACCCGCTTCGGCGCGCCGGCGGAAGTCCTCGGTCGCGTCGTTGTCGCCTCGCGGCGCTCCCTCCCACACCACGACCGCCGCACGCGGCCGCCGCGCGCCGTCCTCACCCGCCAGCTCCACCGCCAGTTGCACGATGCGCTCGTTGGCGCGGAGG
The DNA here is from genome assembly GCA_036377595.1 of Longimicrobium sp. Lineage (NCBI taxonomy): Bacteria > Pseudomonadati > Gemmatimonadota > Longimicrobiia > Longimicrobiales > Longimicrobiaceae > Longimicrobium > Longimicrobium sp. The sequence continues at coordinate 1,894 of DASUYB010000001.1, forward strand.
TAGACCTCCGGGTCACCCGGATCGCCCGTGCCGACCTCCAGCCGGCCGGAGCGCCCGGCCTCGGCGATCAGCCGGTCGTACAGCGGCCCCCAATCGCCCGGCCGGTCCACCACCGAGGTAGCACGGAACGTCCGCGCGTCGAAGGGGAGCACCACGTGACCTTCGATCCCTGCCGCGCCCGCCGCCTCCAGTGCGAGCAGGTCGGCGCCGCACGCGGCCGAGCAGACCAGCGCCTGCACACCCGGCTGGAGCAGCGCCGCGAGCTCGCGGCGGACACGGGGGAACTCGCTCGCCGGGAAGCGGGGCCGCTCGGCATCGGGCGCATCCGGGCGGCGGCCTGCCAGCGCGACCACGGAGCCTGCCGGGAGCGTTGAAAGCAGAGGAGACACGGCGGCTCCCGCGTGGTGGAAAGCGAAGCGCGCCGCGCGACGGAGATCTGGTGACCGCCGCCGGCCGCGTCGGGATTGTCAGCCAGTCCGTGCGGCGACGGCCTGCGCGATGACGCGGTTCAGCGCGGCGCAGAAGGCATCCGAGTCCCACGGAACCAGCGGTGGGTTCACGGCCTCCAGTTCGGCCGGGATGCCGCCCAGGGCGCCCGGCGCCCGGAGAGCCACGATCCCCAGGCCGAGGCTGATCGCCAGCTGTGCCTCGCGGTTGATCCAGGGACTGTTGTGGGAGTTTTGCCCGCAGACGAACACGGCGGCGACGCAGCCGTCCATCGCCCGGCGGATCTCATCGTCGATCGCGCGGTCGCCGCCGGCGGACACATCTTTTACGAAGCGCGGCGTGCCCTGGCATGGACCACGCGGCTGGAAGAACACACCGATGTTGTGGGCGTATTCCCGATCACTCACGAAGTTGTAGGAGATGAAGACCGGCGTGCTCATCGGTTCTATTCAGCGGCGGGTTGTGCGGGCCTGGAAGGTGCCGGGCGTCGCTCAGTAGTTGTTCGATGCAATCCTCAGCGCGTCCACGAGGCGGTCGCGCTCGAAGCTCGTGGCCCAGGCGGTGCCCGTTCCGAGGAGGCCGGGCGGAGTCGCGTTCGCCTTCGCGAGCTTCACCGCCGCGAGCTTCAGCTTCACATCCGGCTGCTTCGCGCGCTCGATCTCCCACGTCACCCACTTGCTGCAAGCAGTCTTCTCGCCGACGAGCACCAGGAGGTGAGTGGCGTCCTTCATCATGCGCGTCAGCACCTGCTTTACGGTCGCCGCGCGGACGCTGTCGATCGGGACGTCCGGCCCGCGGCTGTCGAACTCGAAGGCGAACTCCGGGTTCGCGTCCCATGCCTGGAGGAGCCGCTTGTACCGGGCATCCTCGCTGTGATCGTAGCTCACGAAGACTTTTTTCTTCGGCATGATTCCCGGGTGCGACAGGGAAACGCTTGCTTGCGCTCGGACGCATAGATATGCGATTCTTGATCCTGGGGCAATATTGACGCAAGCAGCGCGCTCCAACACCCGCTTTCAGTCTACCGCCAGACCCGGAGACGTCCGCATGCCAGCTGACAGCGCGCACGCTGAGACGGGCGGAACCTGCTTCGTCATCATGGGCTTCGGCAAGAAGACCGACTTCGAGACGGGGCGCACCCTGGACCTGGACAAGTCTTACCGGAACATCATCAAGCCGGCCGCCGAGGCGGCCGGGCTGACCTGCATCCGCGCCGACGAGATCGTGCACTCGGGTGTAATCGACGTTCCCATGTACGAGCAACTGCTCAACGCCGACGTGGTCGTGGCGGACCTGTCGACCTCGAACCGGAACGCGCTGTACGAGCTGGGGATCCGCCACGCGCTGCGGCCGTACACCACCGTCGTGGTGGCCGAGGACGGAAACAAGACCTTTCCCTTCGACCTCAGCCACCTCGTGTTCCGCCAGTACCGGCACCTGGGCGAGGACATCGGCTACGAGGAGGTGATGCGCTTCCGCGAGGAACTGACGATCGCGATCCGGAAGATCATGGCGGAGAACCCGCGCGCCCCGGACAGCCCGGTGTACACCTTCCTGCGGGGGCTGCAGCCTCCGGCGGTCGCCACGGCCGGGGGTGTCGCACCCGAGACCGACGTCCGGGCCGATGCGACGCATAGCAGCCTGATGCAGCAGGTGGACGAAGCCCAGGCACAGGGAGACTTCGAGACGGCGAAGACCCTGCTATCCACCGTCAGGCGGATGCGCCGCGAGGCTCTGCGGGCCGCGCTCGCGCCCGAAGGCGCGGCGGTTGCCGGGGCCGAGCCGCCCGAAGATGCCTATATCCTCCAACGTCTGGCGCTCGTCACCTACAAGAGCAAGAGCAAGAAGCCGGACGAAAAGACGGCGCTCCTCGAAGCGCAGGGCCTGCTGAGGCTGCTGGACCCGGAGACGTCGAACGACCCGGAGACGCTGGGGCTGTGGCAGGCGGTGCATAAGCGCCTGTGGACGCTCACCGGCGAGCGCCGGCACCTCGATGAGGCGATCCGAGCGGTAGAGCGCGGGTTCTACCTGCGCAACGACTACTACAACGGCATCAACCTGGCCTTCCTGCTGAACCAGCGCGCCGTCGCGCAACCGGACCCGGCGGAGGCGATCGCCGACTTCGTGCAGGCGCGAAGGGTCCGCCGCGAGGTGCTCGCGATCTGCGACAGGTGGATCGAGACGAACCCGGGACCGACAGGGAAGGACGCAACGCCCAAGGCGGTGAAGCAATACGAGGCGGGCCGGTACTGGGTCCTCGCGACGCGCGCGGAGGCAGTCCTCGGCCTGGACGGCGAGGAACAGGCGCAGCCGTTGCTGGAGGAGGCCTTCGCGAGGGCGCCCGAAGACTGGATGCGGAAGTCGACGGAGGAACAGGTCGGTGCGCTCCGGAAGGTGCTCGCCGACTCGCCGCTACGCTACTTGCGCTCCGGGCCGGCAGGGACCTGACCGGCCCACGCCCCGCAGACCGGTGCGCGCGAGATCACCGACTCCACCCGTCATCCGGCCGGGCGCCCTGCCCACGCGTTTACGGCCCTCCTGACGAAAGTTCAGGAAATTGGGCCCAGCATGCTCAAGGGAACCGCTGCTCTATCCTGGCTGAGCTACGGGGGCGATCGTCGCGGAACGCGTGCGACAGGCCCTAAAATTCAACCAAAAACCCGAGGCGCGGTCTACCTGACCGCGCCCTTCCAGCTCGCCAGGCGCCGGCGCGGGCGGCGGAGGCAGTGCCTCCCCCGCGCCCCGCCGGCCCGCCGGACCATGCCTACGCGTGGACCTCGAAGCCGTGGCGCTCCAGCTCGGCGGCCACGCCGCTGCTCTCGTCGGCCACCACCTGGCCGTCGAAGAGGTGCACGCTGCGCCGGGCGTGCTCGGCGTAGCGCGGATCGTGGGTGACCATGCAGATGGGGGCGCCCTCGGCGTGCAGCTCGCGCAGCAGCGCCATCACCTGCTCACTGTTGGCCGAGTCCAGGTTCCCCGTGGGCTCGTCGGCCAGCAGCACCGAGGGCGAGCCAGCGATGGCGCGGGCCACCGCAACGCGCTGCTGCTGCCCGCCGGAGAGCTGGCTGGGATAGTGCCCCATGCGGTGGCTCATCCCCACCTTCTCCAGCGCCTCCTTCACCCGCTTCGTCCGCTCGGCCGCCGACATGCCACGGTAGGTCAGCGGCAGCTCCACGTTCTCCTTCACGGTCAGGTCGCCGATCAGGTTGAACGCCTGGAAGACGAAGCCGATCTCGCGGTTGCGGATGAGCGCGCGCTCGGCCGCGCTCAGTCCCGAAACCGGCTGGCCGTTCAGCAGGTAGGTGCCGCCGCTGGGCGAGTCCAGCAGCCCCAGGATGGACAGCAGCGTGGTCTTGCCGCAGCCCGACGGGCCCGCGATGGCCACGTAGTCGCCCTTCGCGATCTCCAGGTGCACGCCCGACAGCGCGTGCGTCTCCACGTCTTCGGTGAGGAACACCTTGCTGACGCCCTCGAGCCGGATGAGCGCGTCGCCTTTACCGTTTCCGTTGCCGTTGCTCATGAGAAAAACACAGGGTTCAGGGGGATCGGGGTCCGGTTCCCGGCCAGCTTCAGCCGCGCCCGGTCCGCGCGTCGTACTGCGACGTATTCGCCGAGATGATCACGTCGCCCATTGCGGGAGGGGGCGCGGCGGCGCGGACGCGCGCCGCCGCGCCGGCCACCCCTATTCCATCCGCAGCACCTGGTTCGGCTCGATCGACGTCGCCCGGCGGGCGGGGAGCCAGCTGGCCACCGCCGCCGCCCCCAGCGCGCCGAGCGCCACGGCCACGTAGGTGAGCGCGTCCGTCCCCGAGACCCCGTAGAGGAGGCTCGACAGCAGGCGCGAGCCGAACAGCGCCGCCGCCGCTCCGATCGCCACGCCCAGCGCGGCCAGGCGGACCCCCTCTCCCACCACCATCCGCAGCACGTCGCCGCTGGTGGCGCCCAGCGCCATGCGGATCCCCAGCTCGGGCGCGCGCTGGACCACGGCGTACCCCAGCACCCCGTTGAGCCCCACCAGCGCCAGCAGGATCGCCAGCCCGCCGAACACCATCAGCAGCACGGTGACGAAGCGGGACTGCGCGGTCTTCCGCAGCAGCGTCTCGTGCAGCGGCTCCACGCCGTACAGCGCGATCTGCGGGTCGAGCGCGCGCAGCACGCCGCGGACCGCCGGCACGACGGACTCGGGCTCGCCGCGGGTGCGCACCAGGAGGGTGGCGTGCGCCATCGGGGCCTGCGCCAGCGGCACGTACACGGCGGGCTCACTCTCGCGGTCGAGGCCGCGGAAGCGCTCGTCGCCCATCACCCCCACGATCTGCCAGCTGACCCGCCAGAAGCTGATCTGCTGCCCGATCGGGTCCGCTCCCTTGAAGTAGCGCTCGGCCGCCGCGCGGTTGATGACGGCCACGCGGGCCGACTTCACGTCGTCGCCGTCGCGGAAGGCGCGGCCGGAGATGATCGGCACCCCCAGCGTCCGCTGGTAGGTGGGGGTGATGAAGCGGGTACGGATCTCGGGGTGCGCGCCCGACTCCTCGGCACGCCCCTCGATCGCGAAGGAGTTGGTGATCCCCGCGTCGAGCGGATCGACGCCCGCCAGCGCGGCCGACTCGACGCCGGGGATGGCCGCCACCTGCCGCAGCAGCTCCGCGTGGAAGTTGTTGATCTTGGGGAGGTCGGGCCACGTGGAGAAGTCGACCGGGTAGCGCGTCTCCGGCAGCTGGTACTCGGCCTTCAGCACGCCGGTGGTGCGGAACCCCGGATCGACCCGCCGCAGCTCGCGGAAGCTGCGCAGGAGCAGCCCCGCGCCGATCACCAGCGCCACCGCCAGCGCCACCTCGGAGACCACCAGCCCCGCCCGGAAGCGCCGCGCGCCGCGCCCTTCCGAGGTGCGCGTGCCGCCGTCCTGGAGCATGGTGCGAATGTCGGCACGGCGGGCGTGGATCACGGGCACCATCCCGAACGCGATTGCCGCCACGGCGGCGATGGCCGCGGTGAACGCGAGCACCGTCCCGTTGATGGACACCGACTGGAGACGCGGGATCGAGGCGGGCGCCATCGCCACCAGCACCTTGAGCGCCGCCAGCGCCAGCAGCACGCCCGCGACCGCGCCGAAGAAGGTGACCACCAGGCTCTCGGTGAGCAGCTGCAGGGAGATGCGCGCGCCCTGGGCGCCGAGCGCGGTGCGCACCGCCAGCTCGCGGCGGCGCGCGGTCATGCGCGCCAGCAGGAGATTGGCCACGTTGGCGCACACCACCAGCAGGACCAGCGCGGCCGCGCCGAGCAGGATCATCAGCGGCGTGCGGCTGTCGCCGAACACCACGTCGGTGTACGAGGCCACGTTCACGCCGCGCGCCTTGTTCTCCGGATAGCTCTTCTCGAGATCCGCCGAGATCCCCGCGAGCTCGCGCTGCGCGGCGGCGGCGGTGGTTCCCGGCGCGAGGCGGCCGACGGTGAGGAAGGGATGCGTCTCGCGGGGGAAGGCGTCGGCCGAGGGCTCGAGCGCCAGCCACACCTGCACCTCGCCCCCCGCGTAGGTGGCGGAGTAGTCGGCCTTGGCGTGGATCTGCTCGACCCCCAGGCTGGCTTCCGCCGGGAGCACGCCCACGACGGTGGTGGGTTTCTCGTTGAGCACCACCGTGCGGCCGACGATCCCCCGGTCGCCGTTGAAGCGGCTGCGCCAGAACCGCTCGCTGAGGATGGCCACCGGCGCGCCGCCGGCCGCCCCCTCGCCCGCGTTGAAGAGTCGACCCGCGATGGGCTGCACGCCCAGCACCGAAGGGAGGTTGGGCGTCACGCCCACCGCCGACAGGCGCTCGGGATCGCGTCCGGGCGTGGCCAGCGTCGCCTCCATCCCCGTGAGCGCGCCGATCGCCGTCACCGTGCGGCTCCGCTGGCGGAAGTCCTGGATGTCGGGCCAGGAGGCGGGCTCGTGCCGGGTGTCGCTGTTCCGGTCCGTCTCCCAGATCATCACCAGGCCATCCGGGTCCTTGAACGGCGGCGGCTGCAGCAGCACCGCGTCGACCACGCTGAACACCGCCGTGTTGGCGCCGATCCCCAGCGCGAGCGAGAGGACGATCACCGCCGTGTAGAGCGGGTTGCGGCGCAGCAGCCGCAGCGCGTAGCGGATGTCGCTCCACCGCGACTCCAGGAACCCGCCGCCGCGCGCCCTGCCCGGCGCGGCCGGCTCCGGCGCGGAGGTGCGGGCGGCGCCGCCCATCACCCGCCCCAGCATCTCCTCCCTTTCCAGCCCGGCGATCGTGTCGCGGACCGCCTGCTCCTCGGGGACGCCGCGGGCGAGCAGCTCCTGGTACCGGCCTTCCGCCCGCCGCGCCAGCTCCTCGCCGATCCGCGCCTCTTCGGCGGGATCGAGGCGCAACCCGGCAAGGCGCTTGCGAACCTCGTTGCTCCAGTCGTTCATCGTTGATCCCTCGTGATGTGGCCCGACGGCGGGCGCGGTCTGCGCCTCGCGTGTCTACCTGCGTCCCGCCCTCGTGGGTGACCTCATGCAACCCGCGCCGCCGCCGGCCGGAGTGCTCCCTCGCGCGATCCGGCGGTCGCGGCGATCCTGATCATAAGTTTCTCCCCGAACGTCCGAAAACGCGAGGCCCCGGGTCCGCCCGCGCGGCCGACCCGGGCTCGTCCGCGTCCCTCAGGCGGCGGGGACCACCAGCGTCGCCGCCATGAAGGTGGCGTCCTGCAGGGTGTTGAGGATCGGCGTCGACATGGTCTCGGCCGGGCGCGGGTTCCGCGCGACCTCCGGGAGCGCCGGGAGGCCGCTGGTGCGGTCGATCGCCTGGATGCTCACCGCGCCCGTCCCCTTCACCCGCAGCGTCAGCTCGATCCCTTCCGCGGGAAGGCCCACGTAGCGCAGGCTCCACGGCTCGCCGCCACGGTCGCCGCCGCCCAGCGCGCGGCCGTTCACCGAGGCCGCGATCTCCGTCCCCGGCGCCACGTTCACCCACACCTGCTCGGCGCCGCGCTGCGACGTCACGCGGACGCGCAGGACCCGTCCGTCCGCCCGCCGCTCGTCGGAGAGCAGCTGCAGCCGCGGCGGCAGCGGCGAGGCCACGGCGGGGGCGGCGTTCCGCAGGAAGCGGTAGTCCACGGCCGGGAAGTAGTCGGAGAGCGGCCCGGGCCGGGGATTGGCCCCCAGGAAGCGCGACGTCCACGCGTCCGGAACCGCGTCGCTGCTCGCCCACGCCGCCTGGTTGCGCGCCGCGTCCATCACGTAGAAGAGGCTGTTCGGCCGGGGATGCCGGGCGTCGAACGACGACCGCGTCTCCGCCACGCCCAGCAGGACCACGGCGGCCAGCGCGGGCGCGAGGAGCCAGGCCCGTCCGCCCGCGCGCTGCGCCAGCTCCAGGTGCGGGAGCATCAGGCCCAGCACCAGCGCCACCAGCACCATCAGCAGCCCCACGGCCTGCACCGTCATCCCCAGGTACAGCAGCCAGACGACGGGTCCCATCAGCAGCAGCGCGGGAAGGGCGCCCAGCCCCGCCGCCAGCAGCCGCCGCTCGTCGGGCTCGGCGCCGCCGCGGAGCAGCGCCCACAGCCCGGCCGCGCCGGAGAGGGTGGGCCAGAGCCAGAGATAGCCGCCGCCGGGGAAGACGAGGCCGAACGCCAGCGCCATCACCCCCCACGCGAGAAGGGCCGAGGCCAGCAGCTCGGCGGCGGTGAGTCGCTTGCGGGCCCAGCGGTGCGCCGCGCCGGTGAAGGCGACGGCGAGGAGGACGAACGCGGCGAAGTAGAGCGCGCCGTTGTACGTCTCGCCCATCGGCATCCAGGCGTACGCGGCGTGGGTGGCGCGGACCAGCTGCCACACGCCGGTGAGCACCACGCCGAGCAGGACCAGCATCCCCAGGAACCCGAAGAAGCCGAGCACGGTGCGCCCCGGCCGCAGCGCGCGGGCGCGCACCCCCCGGCCGATCACCACCAGGAGGAGCAGGAACGCGGCGGCGGCGAGAGGCACGGCCCACCCCACGCCGTAGGTGACCAGGCCGAGCAGGGGAACGTTGAAGAAGACGGCGTCGCCCCCCGCCCGCGCGGGGAGGTCGGCGGCGCCGAAGCGGCGCGCGAGCCCCAGCGCGTACGCGCCCTGGTGCTGCACGTTGCGCGCGTCCACCGAGGCCAGGTCGTCGAGCCGGGTGTGGTACCCGGTGAGCCCGCCGACGTAGGCGAAGTTCATCCCCGCCACGCCGCCGCGCCTGAACACGCTGAAGTCGGTGTCGTTGGGAAGGAGCCGGTAGATCTCGTAGAAGAGCGAGCTCCCCACCGGCGCGTCGGCGCCCCGGGCGAACCCGCGCGCCAGCCAGCCGTTGCCGCGGCTCGTCTCGAACATCATGGCCGGGCCGCGGGTGCCGCGCGCGTCGAAGTTCAGCACCAGCCGCACGTCCTTCGCCCAGGGGTGCGCCTCGCTGAACGCGCGCGCCCCCAGCAGGCCGGACTCCTCGCCGTCGGTGAAGAGCACGATGACGTCGTCGCGCAGCGGCGGTCCGGCGCGGAGCGCGCGCAGCGTCTCGAGGAGCGCGGCCACGGGGACGCCCGCGTCGTTGGCGCCGGGGCCGCCCACCACGCCGTCGTAGTGGGTGACGAGGAGGATCGCCTGGTGGCTGCCGCCGCGCCCGGGGAGCCGGGCCGCGATGTTGGTGACGGTGGCGGCCACGTTCTGCCGGCCGCGCGCCTCGCCGGCCACCGTCGTGGTCTGCACCGACGGCTCCAGGCCGAGCGCGCGCAGCTGCGCCTGGAGATAGAGCTGCACGTCGCGGTGCGCGGCGGTGCCGGGCGGGCGCGGCCGCTGCGCGATGCGCTGCAGGTGCGGGAGCGCGCGCGCCGCCGAGAACTCGCCCGCCGGCGCCGTCGCGGGCCTGGCCGCGGGGGGAACGTAGGGGAGCCAGCCCAGCCCCAGCGCCGCCACGGTGGCGGCGAGCGCGGCCAGCGCCAGCCCGCGCGCGCCCACGGCGCGCGGCGCGCCGCTCCGTGCCTCCGCCCGCGCGGGACGGACCGCCGGGGGGGTGTCTGCCAGTTTCGTCATCGTGTCGGCCGTGTCGGCTGGGGGGAGAGGAAGGGCGCGAGCTGCGCCGCACCGAAGTGCTCGCGCACCCAGGCGTCGGAGAAGATGGTGTCGAGGTAGCGCTCGCCGCGGTCGGGGAAGACCAGCACGCAGGTGGCGTGGGGCTCGATCTCGTCGCGCAGCGCGTGCAGCGCCATCAGGATCCCCCCCGACGAGCCGCCTGCCAGGATCGCCTCCTCGCGCAGCAGGCGGCGGCACCCGACCACGCAGTCGAGGTCGGTCACCTGGACGAACTGGTCGCCGAGCGAGGGATCGTGCAGCTCGGGCATGCGCGCGGTGCCGTGGCCGGGGATCAGGCGCTTGCACGAGCGGCCGCCGAAGATCACGCTCCCCACCGCGTCGACCGCCACGATGCGGGTGCGGAGCCCCGTCTGCCGCACGTATTCCGCGCACCCGCGCAGCGTGCCGCAGGTGGCGGTGGCGCAGAAGAGGTAGTCCACGTGCCCGCCGGCCTGGTGGACGATCTCGGCCATCGTCCGGTGGTGCGAGCGCGAGTTGTTGTGGTTGGCGTACTGGTTGGGCCAGAAGCAGTTCGGCTCCGTCTCCAGCCACTGGCGCACCCGGTCGAGCTTGGCCTGGAGGAGGTCGCCCGTCACGGGATGCGGCTCGGTGACGACGTCGACAATCGCGCCGTAGGCCCGCAGGATGTCGATGTTCTGCGTGGTCGTCCGTGCGTCCACCACGCAGACGAAGCGCAGCCCCTGGTAGGCGCACACCTGCGCCAGCCCGATCCCCATGTTCCCCGAGCTGGCTTCCACGACGGTGGTGCCGGCGTCGATCTCGCCCCGGGCCAGCGCGTCGGAGATGATGCGGAGCGCGGGGCGGTCCTTGATGCTCCCGCCGGGGTTGAAGGCCTCGAGCTTGGCGAACAGGCGGAAGGGGACCCCGCCCAGCGCCCGGCGGAGGCGGACCAGCGGCGTGTTGCCGATGGTGGCCAGGATCCCGTCGCGCGCCGGGCCCGACTCGGGGAGGACCACGCCCGACACGCTGAAGCCGGCCGGCAGGCCGTCGCCGTTCGTCGCGTGGACGCCGGGCTCCAGCGCCCACGCGGACCGCGCGGGGGGATCGAGCACGCTTTCGTGACTATCGGTTTTCATCCCCCGCTCCAGCGAATGGGTGGCCGGCGCGGCGCGCCCCGCCTGGTGATCGGTTCACGGTTCCGGGTGTGTGCGGGTTCGGGAGGCAGGGATCCGGTCGTCGGAGAAGACGGACCCCGCGGGGCGTGTGGGAAGAGGTCATGCGGCGGCCTCGCCCGTCGAGGTGCCGCCGTGGTCGACGACGACGATGCGCAGCTCGCTGACGTGGGGGCGTCCCTCGGCATCCTGCAGCCAGAGGTCGCCGGGAGCGGGGAGCATCTCGGTGACGCCCACCAGGTCGTCCGGCGCCCCCTGCTCGGCCTGGCGGCGCACCAGGCGGGCGAACTGCTCGGCGTAGACCGCGCTGTCGAGGTCCACGAAGCAGGGCTTGCGCTCCACGGGGACCTTGGTGAAGACGAAGCGGGGGAGCCCCTGCGCGCGCGCCCACCGCCGCACCCCCAGGAAGCGGCCGGCCTCCGTCTTCTCGAAGGCGAAGCCCAGCTCGGCGGGGGCAAAGCGCCAGGTCTCGCGCGAGATCACCAGGCGGTCGATGGTGCGCCGCGGCACATACCGCCCCTCGGTCAGCACGCCGAAGGAGTGGGTGACGATCCCCCCCAGCGGCTCGCCCACCAGGTCGAGGATCCCGAAGCGGTGCGCGCCGTCGCGCGAGCGCACGCGCAGCTCGCCGCCGACGTCCTCCACCACCAGCGCGGAGAGGGGAAGGCGGGGCGAGCCGCGGGGCGCCAGCGAATCGCGGCTCCACTCCAGCCGGAACGCCTCGGGCGCCAGCAGCGCGCGCACCGTGCGCGCGGAGAAGTCGCCGAACTCGCGGGGCTCCACGGGCACCACGTGCGCGCCGCCCAGGTCCACCCCGATGGCCGCCGCCAGCGTGTCGGGCGCGGGGTGCTGGTGGGCGAAGAGCGAGGCGGCCAGCGTGTTGGCGGCCAGGTGGCACTCGCCCATCACCAGGTGGAAGTCGCCGCGGGCGATGGCCTCCGGGCCGGCGGCCGCGATCATCAGGTCGGGCGAGTGGTAGCGGGCCATGCGCCACCCCGGCGCCGCCGCGGGGAACGCCGCCTCCACTCGCGGCCGCAGCTCGGCCGCGCGGGCATGGACGCGGCGCGCCGATGGCTCGGCGGCCAGCAGCCCGTCCCAGCGCCGCTTCAGCTCGTCGAAGGCGGGGTGGAAGAGAGCCTCCCGCCGGGTGGTGAAGGTGCCGGTGAGGCGCAGCCAGAGGCGGGTGGCGTCGACCACGGGCGAGCCGTCGCTCCGCGCCAGGTCGTCGTAGATCTCCCGCGCCACGCGCGTGCAGATCTCCGCGCACTCCACCGTCACCCAGCGCGCGCTCTGCAGCAGCAGCGACAGCGGCTCGTCCAGCGCGCGCAGCAGCTCCGGCCCCAGCCGCACCTGGGCGTCGCGGCGGCAGTCCTCGTAGACCAGCGTGCGCGCGGCGTACATCGCCCCCGCCGAGCGCGTGGGCGCAACGCCCGTCATCTCCGTGAAGGTCTCGTCCAGCCGGCCCAGCGCCGGGCCCAGCGCGCGCCAGTCGCCCGCCGCGGCGCTCACCTCGCCGCGCGCCGACTCCAGCGCGTCGAGCTTCTCCATCGCCTCGCGCCGCAGCGCCTCGTCGCCCACGCCCTCGATCCAGCGCCGCAGCACCCGCTCGGGGTGCACGTCCCAGGGGATGTAGAGGCCGAACCAGATCAGGCCGCGGCTCTCCATCTCCCGCAGGTGCCGGAAGACGTCGGCCTCGCCGCGCAGGGGGCTGCCGGGGAGGCGCACCAGCACCCGGGCGATGTCGCGCGCCGCGCGGGTGCCGTCGCACATCGACAGCGCGGCGGCGTCGGCCAGCGGGAGGGAGACGGCGCCGTAGACGGGGTGGTGGAGGACCGTGCCGTCCACGCGGATCGTGGGGATGCGGACCGGCCGGAGCCAGGGGTGATAGTCCTCCCGCGCGGAGAGCGACGCCGCCAGCGCCTCGATCCCCCACATCTCGAAGTAGGTCCGGCGGGCGGCCACCAGCCCGGGCCCCGGGCGCGACACGATCGGCGCGCCCTCGTCCACCAGCTCGGCCCAGCCGACGGGGCCGAAGAAGCCGATGGTGTCGTTCTTCACGCAGTAGCGCTGCACGTAGCTGGCGAGCAGGCTCTCGTGCTGCCGCTGCTTCGAGGCGCGCGGCCCGTCCTCGTGCGCGGCCAGGAGCGGGTCGAGCGCGGTGAGCAGCGCCTGGCGGTTCTGCCAGGTCACGGCCTCGCGCAGGCGGTCGGAGGCGGCGAGCTCGCGCAGCACCTTCGACGTCTGGCGCAGCCCGGCGGCGTGGCCGCGCTCGAACGCCGCGGCCGCGGGGGCCAGCGCCTCGCGGGCCTGTCGAGCCTCCTCCACCCGCTCCGCTATCGCCGGGGGGAGATCGCCCGCCGGCAGCTTCCCGGCCTTCACCCGCGAGCGCGCGTCGAGGAGCGGGTGGCGCGCCGCGGCATCGTCCCAGCGCCCCTCCGCGCGCAGCGTATCCAGCGCGGCGTTGATGCTCTCCAGCAGCGCCCGCTCCGCCTCCCCCGCGCGGCGCTCCGCCTCGAGCAGGGCGTCCGCCGCGTGAGCGGCCTCGGGCGCGGCCAGCCGCAGCGCGTCGGCGACGGGGAAGCCGGCGCCGCGCAGCCCGGCGCAGCGCCAGAACGCCAGCCCGCCGGGACGGACGCGGACCAGGTGGCCGGGGAGGGGCGGCGGGGTCTCCTCCGCGGCGCGGTCGGCGAGCGCGAGCCCGGCCGCCTCCGCGTATTGCAGGTCACTCATCGGTGCTCCAGTCGGGGGCGCGCACGTCAGGCGGGCGCGAGCTGCGCGGCGGCGAGCGGAAGCTCCTCCACGCCGCCGTCGTACACGATCTTCCCGTAGTCCAGCCGCACGATCCGGTCGGCCACGCCGTAGTAGCGGTCGTCGTGGGTGATCACCACCACCGCCTTGCCGCGCGCCTTCAGCCCGGGAAGGATCTGCGCGTAGAACACCTCCTTGAACAGCGGGTCCTGGTCGGCCGCCCACTCGTCGAACAGGTAGATGGGGCGGTCTTCCAGGTAGGCCGTGAGCAGGGCCAGCCGCTTGCGCTGCCCCTGCGACAGCTCGGTGGTCGAGAGCGCGCCCTCCTCCACGCGGACCTTGCGGTCCAGGTGCAGGCGCGCCAGGTAGGCGCGCGCGTCTTCGTCGAGCCGCTCGCCCTCCAGGCCGAGGAGCACGTCGAAAAGGAAGAAGTCGGAGAAGACGGCGGAGAAGAGCTGCCGGTACGCGTCGGCATCCGCCGGGCCCACGCGCCGGCCGTCCAGGCGGATCTCGCCGCTCTCGGGGGCGTAGAGCGCGGTCAGCAGCTTGGCGAAGGTGGTCTTGCCGCTGCCGTTGCCGCCCACCACGAAGAGGAGCTCGCCCGGCCGCAACGCCAGGTCGATGGGGCCCAGGGTGAAGACCTCGTCCTCGTTCTCGCGGTGGAAGCGGTGGGTCACGCCCACCATCTCCAGCGAGCGGAACGACGGCGCCGCAGCCGGCGCGGCATCTCCCTCGCGCCCGTCCTCGCCCAGCGACAGCCCCAGCTCTTCCACCGCCCGCACGGCGATGGCCCCGCGGCCCAGCGAGGCCAACTGGTTCATCAGCACGTCGAGCGGGGTGAGCATGTAGAGGATGGCCAGGGTGTAGCCGGTGAGCACCGGCTGCGGCACCCCGCCCATCCGCGGCGCCAGGAAGAGGACGGCGCCGATCAGCACGAAGAACAGCACCTGCCCCCAGCAGTTGGCCAGCGCGTAGATCGTCCCGCCGGCCACGTTGTGGTCGCGCAGCTTCGCCACCGTGGGGCCCAGCTGCCGGGCGACGAAGGCCTGGCGGCGGGGATGGTGCAGCTTCAGCTCCTTGGTGCCGTCGACCAGTCCGCGGAAGTGCCCGAACAGCGCGTCCCAGGTCTGCCGGCTCTGGCGGAAGTGGCGCAGCGCCCACACCAGCGGGAGCTGGTAGGAGACGATCCCCACCACCACCGCGGCCAGCACCAGCCCGAACACCCGCAGCGACAGCCAGGCCATGTACGCCAGGCAGCTGACCACCACCGTGCCGTGAAGGAAGACCATCGGCACGTTGGTGAGCGCCAGCGTGAGCGTCTGCACGTCCTCGGTGAGCGACGCCAGCATGCGCGGCGCGCCCAGCGTCTCGAGCCGGCGCAGCGGCGCGGAGATGATCTTCCGCGTCAGCCGCAGGCGCAGCTCCGACGCCGTGGCCTGGGTGAGCCGGATGAGCAGCACCTGCGACACGAAGCGCGACACCGGCAGCAGCACGCACAGCGCGCCGAACGCCGCCCACGCCCGGGCGTCGTTGCGGGCCGGGTGGGCCAGCATGTTGTTGATCAGCGTGAGCAGCACCGTGCTGGCCGCGCCGCCCACCACGCCCAGCGCGACCACGGCCGCCAGCCGTCGCGCCGCGCGCCCGGGATGGTCGGACTGGCGGAGAAGGAACGACAGCAGCGTTACGAAGTGGGGCACGTAGACACCTCGGGGACGGGTGGGCGCGCGCGGCGCGGGCTCAGACGCATGCGGCCTCGCCGAGCGCCGGCGCGGGCTGCTGCGCGCCGTCCAGGCTGGCGCGCAGCAGCCCCGCCAGCACCTGCACGTGCGGCCGCTGCAGGATCAGGTCGTGGTTCCCGGGCACGTCGACGATCTCCAGTCCCCCCTCCGCCAGCGGCCCCCAGCCGAGCGTGGGGTCCGCGTCGCCGTCGCCGTGGCCGTCGAGCGAGCGGAAGAGGGTGATGGGGCCCGGGTACGGCCGCAGCTCGTAGCGCTGCTTGGCCTCGCTGTGGCGGATCCCCGCGCGCAGGTAGCGCAGCGCCACGTCCGCGGTGACGCCGGGGGGGAAGACACCGTGATCGACGGCGTAGGCCACCTGCGCCTCCACCCCGCCGGCGCGCCGCAGCTCGTCGGCGGTCACGGGGCAGCCGGGGCGCGCGAAGCGCAGGATCACCTCGGCCCAGTCGGCCGCGGTGGACCGCGCGTTCAGGCTGGTGTCGAGGATCGCCAGCAGGGCGACGGACTCGCCCGCGGCGGCGAGCTGCTGCGCCATCTCCAGCGCCACGAAGCCGCCGAACGAGTACCCGGCCAGGTGGTACGGCCCCTCGGGCTGCACCTCGCGGACGGCGGCCAGGTAGCTCGCCGCGATCTCCTCCAGGGAGAGCTCCGCGTCGTCGCCGCCCTGCCAGGGGAGCGACTGCAGCCCGTAGAACGGCTGGTCGGCGCCCAGGCACTGGGCCAGCTCCACGTAGCCTAGCACCTCGCCGCCCATCCCGTGGACGCAGAAGAGCGGCGGCCGCGAGCCGCTGGCGCGGATGGGGACGAGGGGTGACGAGGACGCCGGCGCGGACCGGTCGCGGAGGACGGCGGCGAGCCGCTGGATGGTGCCCGCGCCCAGCAGCACGGCGAGCGGAAGCTGGCAGCCGAACTCGCGCTCCACGGCCGCCAGCATCCGCACCGCGGCCGTCGAGTGGCCGCCCAGGTCGAAGAAGTTCTCCGTCACGCCGATGGGGCTGACGCCGAAGAGCTCCTCCCAGATCCGCCGCAGCCGCAGCTCCCACCCGTCGCACGGCGTCTCGTACGGCGTCTCCAGGGCGTTCCCCGCCTCGTCGGGCGCGGGGAGGGTGCCGGCAGGGATCGCCGGCAGCCGCACGAAGTACCGCGGCGCCAGGTGCCGCGGCACCCCGGCCCGCAGGAAGGCGCGCACCTCCTCGACGGCCAGGTCCGTCCCGGGCGCCGCGGCGAAGCAGGCCACCAGGTGGGCATCGCCCGCGGGATCGGTCCACGCGCGCACCCGGGCGTCGGCGACGGCGGGGTGCGCCAGCAACCGCGCCCACACCGCCGGCGCCGCGTACGCCTCCTCGTCGCCCGTGCCGCGGAACTCCAGTCCCCCGCCCTCCCGCCGGCGGCCCAGGTCGCCGGTGCGGTACAGCCACGCGCCGGGACGCGCTGCGAAGGGGTTGGGGATGAACCGATCCGATTCGCTCTCCGGCCACGGCTCGACGGCGCTCTCGACGCACACCTCTCCATCCACGCCCACCGGCGCGAGATCCATCTCGGCCGAGACGACGTGGAGCGCCCATCCCCCGACCGCCGAGCCGACGTCCAGCGGCGACGCGGCGGCGGAATCGGCCCCGTCCACCACCGACGCGGCGGCCCACGAGGGGATCCCGCCCGGCTCGTAGACCTTGAGCACGCGCGCGCTCCGGCGGGCCAGCTGGCCCGCCAGGTACGCGCCCAGGGCGGGGCCCATGCTGATCGCCTTGAACTCACCGCCTCCGGACCAGCCGGCCTGCAGCAGCTCCAGCCACGCGGCCGGCTCCGCCTCGAGCACGGTCGCGTCCGACGCGTCCAGCGCCTGCAGCACCGCGGAGGCGTCCACAGCCGCTTCGGCCAGCGCGACGCTGCTCCCGGCCGCGAGCGCGGCCAGCGCCCGCAGCGCGGCGCGCACGTCGAGCGGTCCCGCGACCAGCACGCGGTCGCGCCGGCCGACGCCGAGGTGCCCTGACAGCGCGGCGACGCGCCCCAGCACGGGCTGCTCCGAGAGGCCGACGTGGAACCCGACCGCCGTTTCGACCCGGCAGAGCACGCCGCCGGGAGCCCCCGCGACGCCGTTCGGCCGCGGCACGGCCACGCATCCCGACGGGCTCAGCAACAGGTCGGCGCCATCTCCCGTCTTCCCTTCCCCGGCGACGGTGAAGGCGGCGCCGCACCTGCGCGCGCCCAGCATGGCCGCGATCGCTTCGGCGGCGCGGGGGAACGAGAGCGCCACCAGCGTCCCCGGGCCGGCGCCGTGCTCGCGCAGCCGCGCCGCCACCTCCGACGCGCGCCGGTCGAGATCGGCCCAGGTGAGCCCGCCGTGCGCGTCCGTCACTGCGGGCTCGGCGGCGCGGCGGGCGGCCCACCACCCGATCAGCCCGTGCACGCTCTCCCCGGCGGGGCGAACGGGGGCCGGGCCGAGCAGGCGGCCGCGCTCGGCCTCGCTCAGCACCGGCACCTCACCCACGCTCCGCGCCGTCCCCCGCGCGAAGGCGCGCAGCACCGCGCCGATGCTGTCGGCGACGCGGGCCATCGCCCCCTCGTCGAAGCGCCGGGCGTCGTAGACCAGGCGGACGAGGAGCGGGTTGAGCGGCCCGGCGACCACCGTCACCGGATAGGCCGTCTCCAGCCGGCTGCGCACGCCCACCACGTCGAACGGCGTCGCGGCGCCCGCTGCCTCGTCCGGAGACGGGCCGCCGGGCGTGTTCTGGAAGACGAGGAGGCTCTCGAAGAGCTGCTCGTGCGCGGGGCGTCCGGCCCACTGCGCCACGCTGGCCGGCGCGACCCACTCGTACTCGCGCACGCCCACCAGCGCCTGCTGCAGCTCGCCCAGCCACTGCGCCAGCGGCGTCTCCGGCCGCACCTGCGTGCGCACGGGGAGGTTGTTGATGAACATCCCCACCATCGTCCCCGAGCCCGGCAGGTCGGCGGGGCGCCCCGAGACGGTGGTGCCGAAGACGACGTCGCCGGTGCGGGCGTAGCGCGCCAGGACCAGGGCCCACGCGCCGGAGACCAGCGTCCCCAGCGTCAGCCGGTGGCGGCGGGCGAAAGCCTGCAGCGCCTCGCTTTCCGCGGCGGAGAGCTGCAGCGAAGCCTCCGCCACCCGCGCGCCCCCCGCGGGGCGCGCCGGCGCGTCGCCGAACAGGCGCGTGGGCTCGCGGAAGCCGGCGAGCGTGCGGCGCCACCAGGCCTCGGCGGCCGCGCGGTCCTGCCCCGCGAGCCAGTCGAGATAGTTGCGAAAAGGGTCCGCGGCGGTGGACCGGGGGGCGCGGCCGTGCGCGAGCGCCTCATACGCCTCCAGCACCTCGCCCAGCACCAGGTCGCGGCACCACGCGTCGAGGACCAGGTGGTGATAGCTCCAGACCACCTCGGTCTCGTCGTCGCGCACGCGGATCACGGCCAGGCGCATGAGCGGCGCGCGCGCCGGATCGAAGCCGCGCTCGCGGTCGGCCCGCAGGAACGCGTCGAGCCGCGCCCGGAGCGAATCGTCATCCCCCGCGCCGCGCCAGTCGTGATGGTCGATGGGGATTTGGACGTGGCGGAGGACCACCTGCCTGCGGTGGCTGCCGGAGGAGACGAACGCCGTGCGCAGCGCGGTGTGGCGGTCGATCACCTGCTGCCACGCGCGCTCGAACGCGGCCGGATCGGGCGCGCCGCGCATGGTGATGCTCTTCTGCTCGAAGCCCACGGTGCTTCCCGGGGCCAGGGCGTAGAAGAGCAGCCCTTCCTGCAGCGGTGTGAGGGGATACACGTCTTCCACCTCCGCCGCGCCATTCGACGCCGCGGCCTCGCCCAGGATGGCGTCGAGCTGCGGCCCGTCCAGCCCGGCGAGCGCGAAGTCCGTCCCCGGTCCCGCGGGCGCCTCGCCGCGCGCGGACGGCGGCGGGTCGGCCGCGCCGCCGCCCGGGGGCGGCGGCGCGAGGAGGGCGCGCAGCTCGTGCAGCACCGCCGACGCCAGCGCGGCGATGGTGGACGCACGGTGGATGTTCTCGCTGTACGCCCAGTGGAAGTGGAGCTGGCCGCCGACCACGCTGGCGTTGAGGTCGAGCAGGTAGCGGCGGTGTCCGCGCGGGCTGCGGTCGGCGCCCGGCGGCTCGCTGGCGATGGTGAGCGGACCGGAGGCCATCCCGCCCTCACCCAGCCGGCTCAGGTAGTTGAACTTGATCTCGGGCGACGGATCGCCCTGCAGCGCCGCCGCCGTGTCGGCGTTCAGGTAGCGCAGCAGCCCGTACCCGATCCCCCGGCCTGGAATCGCCCGCAGCGCGTCCTTCGCCGCCGCGATCGAATCACCCGGCGCGGCTTCGCCGGAGGTGCGCACGTGCACGGGGTAGTGCGTGGTGAACCAGCCCACGGTGCGCAGGAGGTCCACGTCGTCGAAGAGCCCCTCGCGTCCGTGCCCCTCCATCTCCACCCGCACCCCGGCGCCGCCCGACCACGAGGTGACGGCCCGCGCCAGGGCGGCCAGGATCAGCTCGTGCGGCTGCGCGCCGTGCTCCGCCGCGCCCTGCAGCAGCGCCTCGGTGGCCTCCGCCTCCAGCGAGGCGAGCAGCGTCCGCGACGAGGCCACCGTGTTCTCCCCCTCCGCATGGTCGCGGGGGAGGCCGGACGCCGCACCCTCTCCGGCACCCTGCCAGAAGGGGAGCTGCGCCACGATCTCGGGGGATTGCGCCGCCTCGGCCAGCCGGGTGGCCCAGCGCGCCACGGAGGTGGTGCGGGGCGGCAGCGCCACCGCCTCGCCGGCCGAAAGTTGACGGATCGCGGCCGCCAGGTCCTCAAGCAGGATGCGCCACGACACCGCGTCCACCACCAGGTGGTGGACGGCCGCCAGCAGCTTCCGCGGCGCGCCGGCGCCGAGCTCGAAGAGGGTGAAGCGCGCGACGGGCCCGTTCGCCAGGTCCAGGCTCGCCTGGCGCTCGTCGACGGCCGCCGCCAGCGCGGCGGCGCGCGCGAACGCCGTAGTCGCGGAAAGCTCGACGCGCTCGAAGGAGCCGGCCGCCTCCGCCGCGTCGGCGACGTGCTGGCGCCAGCCGTCCGCCGTCTTCTCGAACCGCGCGCGCAGGGCGTCGTGGTGGGTGACGACGGCGCGCACCGCGGCCTCCAGCGTCTCCGCCGTCACGTCGGCGGCGACGTCGAGGAGCAGGCTCTGGTTCCAGTGATGCGGGTCCTCGAACTCCTCCTCGAAGAACCAGCGCTGGATGGGCGTGAGCGGCACCTCGCCCACGACCGGCCCTTCCTCTTCGCCCTCCGCGACCGGATCGGCGATCGCGGCCAGCTCGGCGATGGTGTGGTGATCGAAGATGCGGTTCGGGTTCAGGCGGAGCCCCGCCGCGTTCGCGCGCGCGGCGACCTGGATGGCCAGGATCGAGTCGCCGCCCCGGTCGAAGAAGTCGTCGTGGATGCCGACCTCGTCGACCTGGAGGACCTCGGCCCAGATCGCCGCCAGCGTACGCTCGGCGTGCGTGCGCGGCGCCGCGAAGGCGCCGGCCGCCGCGGCCTCGGGCGCGGGGAGCGCGGCGCGGTCGACCTTGCCGTTGGGGGTGAGCGGAAGCGCGTCCAGCGCCACCACGTGGGTGGGCACCATGTAGTCCGGAAGGCGCGCGGCGAGGAAGCGCCGGAGCTCCTCCGGCGCCCCCTCGCCCTGCCCCGGCACCACGTACGCGGCCAGGCGCGGCTCCTCGCCGGCAAGCGTGACCACCGCCGCCTGCACCGCGGGGTGCGACAGCAGCGCCGCCTCGATCTCGCCCGGCTCCACGCGGAAGCCGCGGACCTTCACCTGCCGGTCGGCGCGGCCCAGGAACTCGAGCGCGCCGTCGGCCAGCTGGCGGACCCGGTCGCCCGTGCGGTACATGCGCCCGCCCGCCGCGGCGAACGGGTTCGGCGCGAAGCGCTCGGCGGTGAGGCCGGGCCGCGCCAGGTAGCCGCGAGCGACGCCCGCGCCGCCCACCCAGAGCTCGCCGGCCACGCCGGGAAGCACCGGGTGCAGCGCCGCGTCCAGCACGTACAGCTGGCAGTTCGGCAGCGGCCGGCCGATCGGCACCGTCGCCGCGGGAGATTCCTCCCGGCGGCCCACGGGCAGCGTCGACACGCCGACCGTCGTCTCCGTGGGCCCGTAGTGGTTGACCACCCGGCAGTGCGGCGCGAGGTCGGCCACGCGCTCGACCAGCGGCCACGGCGCCGCCTCGCCGCCCAGCACCAGCAGGCGCCGGGGGATGAGGCGCTCGGGGCGGGCGCCCTGCAGCAGCGCGCCCAGGTGCGACGGCACGATCTTCAGGCAGTCGATCCGGTGCCGCTGCAGGTAGTCGCCCAGCGCCTCCGCGTCCGACGCCGTCTCCGATGCGATGACGTGCAGCGTGCCGCCGCCGCAGAGCGCGCCGAAGACCATGGTGTTGCCCAGGTCGGCGGCGAAGGTGGAGACGGTGGCGAACGACGCGCCCGCCTCGATCCCCAGCCGCTCGCGGGCGGCGGCCACGTAGTGGGCGATCTGCCGGTGCTCCACCGCCACGCCCTTGGGCTTCCCGGTGGAGCCGGAGGTGAAGAGCACGTACGCCAGCTGCTCCGGGTCGACCTCCGCGTCCGCCGGAGCGTCCGCGGAGAGATCGGCCACCGCGGCGGCCACCAGCAGCGCCTCGCATCCACCGGGAACGGCCTCGAGCAGCGACGCCTGGGTGAGGACGATGCGCGCGCCGGCCTCGGCCAGCAGCCCGGCGATCCGCTCGCGCGGGAGGGAGGGCTCCAGCGGCATGTACGCGCCGCCCGCCTTCAGCACCCCGACCAGGGCGACCAGGACGTCGGGCGAGCGGTCGAGCAGCAGCGCCACCCGCTCCTCCGGCGCCAGCCCGCGGCTCCGCAGCGTCCGCGCGACGGCGTTCGCCCGCCGGTCCAATTCGCCGTACGACAGCGTCGTGCCCTCGTGCACGACCGCCGGCGCGTCCGGGGCGCGCCGCGCGTGTGCCTCGATCTGCCGGTGAAGCGGCTCGATCGCGAAGTCCATCCGCGTGTCGTTGAACTCCACGACCGCGCGGTGCCGCTCGGCGGCGCCCAGGTACGCGAGCCCGCCGGCCGCCGCGTCCGGCTTGGCCAGGGCGTTCGCCAGCAGCGTCCGCCACCGCTCCGCCAGGCGAACGATCTCCAGCGCGCCGGGTCCCCCCGCCGCGCTACGCACGGCGCCGTGCAGCGCGCCGCCGTCCCGCACCAGCTGGAGCTGGAGCGGGAACGGCTCGGCGGCCGCGTCCAGCGCCAGCAGGCGGACCCCGGCCCCATCGATCGGCGGAGACGGCGGCCACGCGCAGTGCTCGAACCCCAGCGCCAGCCCGCGGTCGTCGGCGAGGGCCGGATGGTCCTGCCAGCGCGCGGCCTCGCCCCGGACGGCGGCCACGTTGCGCGCGAGCTCCGCGAACGGCCGGCCGTGCGCCACGTCCACCCGCAGCGGGAGGATGCGGGCGTACGGGCCCAGCGCGTCCTGCAGCGCGGGGTCGTCGCGGTACTCCACGACCTCGCCCAGGGCGAGCGCCTCGCGCCCCTCCGGCCGCGCGGCGAGGAGCGCCCACGAGGCCGCCAGCAGCGCGTCGGACGAGATCCCCAGCGCACCCGCCGCCGCATCCAACCGCTCGACGAGGGACGCATCGAGCGTGAACGCATGCAGCGCGTCGGCATCGATGCCGTCCGCGGAGATGGACGCGGCTCCCTGCGCCCTATCCACCTCCAGCGCGCGCGACCAGAAGGCGCGGGCCTCGTCGCCCTCCGCCTCCACCTCCGCCTGGCGCTCGTCCTGCCAGGCGGAGAACTCGGCGTACGCCAGCCGCTCGTCGTCGCCCGCGACCGGGGCGTACGCGCGGGCCACCTCCGCGGCCAGGTTCCCCAGCGTGCGCGCGTCGCCCCAGAGCGCGGGGACGGCGATCACCACCACGTGGCGCGCCTCCGACCGCCGCAGCAGCGTGACGCGGAGAAGGGGCCCGTTCTCCAGGTCCGGCGCCTCGCACCGCGCGCGGCGGAGGAAGGCGCGGACCTCGCGGAGCTCCGCGTCCGCCTCCCACCCGCTGGCGTCGGCTTCCTCGAACGCCGGCTCCAGCTCGTCGAGCAGCGCCTGGAAGGGAACCTTCAGGCCGCGCCGCGCACGGAAGACGGTGCGCAGCATCTCGTCGGCCGCCGCGACCCGGCGCACGGACTCCTCGAGCCGCTGCGGGTCGACGGGGCCCTCGACGAGGAGCGCGCACTGCAGCCAGCGCTGCGCGCCGCCCCGCAGCCAGGCGCGCCGCTGCTGGGCCGACAGCGGGAACATCTCGACCACGCGTCCCACGCCCGCCCGTTCGGAGGCAAGCACGCTCACAGGTCCGCCATGGTGCGCATGTCACCCATCGCCACCACGATCTTGCGCTTCCCCTTGAAGGGGTTGCGCGCGTGGGCCACGATCAGGTTGTCGACCATCAGGATGTCGCCCGCCTGCCACGTGTACGCCACCGACTCGCGCCAGTAGGTGTCGGTGATCTCGTCGACCACCTCGTCGGGGATGGGCGTGCCGTCGCCGTAGTAGACGTTGCGCGGCATGTCGTCGGGGCTGAACAGCGACGACAGCGCCTCGCGCACCTCGGGGTCCAGGCGCGACACGTGGTGCAGCTGGATCTGGTTGAAGAACACCTTCTCGCCGGTGGCGGGATAGGTGATCACCGCCGGCCGCACCTGCGAGGTGCGCAGCCCGTTCTCGGTCCACTGGAAGTCGGTCTCGGTCAGCCGGCAGTACTTCTCCACATCCTCGCGGCTGTCGGTGCGGAAGAACTCCCGCCAGCTCACGTCGAGGCCGTCGGTGAAGTTGCGCACGTACATCAGCCCCTTCTCCTCCATCGGCTCCACGATCTCGCGCGGCAGCACGTTGTAGATGTGCCGGCAGTCGGCGATCGGCGTCTCGCCGCCCTCCTCCGAGGGGATCACGCAGTGGAAGAACTGCCGGGCCGGGAACTTGGGCAGGTGCGAGCTCTCGTTGTGGAAGAGGATCGCCTTGTCGGCCGGATAGGGCGTGGAGTGGTAGACCTTGGTGCCGGTGGCCTCGGGCGGCAGGTCGCCGTAGTCGCCGAACAGCTCGGGGACCACCGCCTGCGCCACGCGCTCGAACGACGCGGTGGAGGGCACGCTGAAGCCGCGGAAGAGGATGGCGCCGTGCTTCGCGAACAGCGCGTCCACCTCGTCGCGGTGGTCGGCCACCCAGTCGGCCAGCTCGATGTCGCGCACCAGCGGCTGCACGATCAGCGGCATCGCGCGCCCCTCGATCATCGGCTCCTTCGACACCAGCTCGAGGTCGGCCAGGTCCACCGCAACGCGCTGGCGGCCGCTCTTCAGCTTGGAGAATCCGGTGCTCATGTGTGGCTCCTTGGGTCAGTCCTGGGTGAGGCTGGAAAGCGGCGCCGAGGCGTCGCGGAGGATGTGCTGCAGCACGGCGCCGAACGCACGCGCGAACTCCTCGACCGTGGCGCGGTCGAACAGGTCGGTGCGCCAGGTCCACTGCTCGGTGAGACCGCCGTCGGTCTCGGTGATGAAGAGCGCCAGGTCGAACTTGGCCCCGGTCGCGTCGAACTCGATCAGGCTCACGTCCACCCCCTCGGGGCGCGCCTCCAGCGGGGGCGTGTTCTGCAGGACGAAGAGCACCTGGAAGACGGGGGTGAGCGCCGAGCTGCGCTTCACCTTCAGCGCCTTCACCAGGGAGGCGAAGGGAAGGTCCTGGTGCGCGTACGCCCCCAGCGCCGTGGCGCGCACCCGCGCCAGCAGCTCGCGGAAGGCGGGGTCGCCCGACAGGTCGGCGCGCAGCGCCAGGTTGTTGACGAAGAAGCCGATCAGCCCCTCGGTCTCGAGCCGGTTGCGGTTGGCCACGTCAGTGCCCACCACCAGGTCGTCCTGCCCGGTGACGCGGTGCAGGAGCGCGTAGAACGCGGCCAGCGCGGTCATGAAGAGGGTGGCGCCCTCCGCCCGGCTCAGCTCCCGCAGCGCGTCCCGCACCTCCGCGCTCCGCTCGACCACGAGGGTGGCGCCGCGGTGGCTCGCGCGCGGCGGGCGGGGACGGTCGAGCGGGAGCCGCATCTCCTCGGGCGCGCCCTGCAGCTGGTCGACCCAGTAGCGCGTGAGCCCGTCGAGCACCGGGCCGCTCAGCCACCGCCGCTGCCACGCCGCGAAGTCGCCATACTGCAGCGGCAGCTCGGGAAGGGGCGACGCCTGGTCGCGCGCGAAGGCGTCGTACAGCGCCACTACCTCGCGCACCAGCACGCCCAGCGACCAGCCGTCGGAGGCCACGTGGTGCAGGGTGAGGAGGAGCGCGTGGTGCTCGGCGTGCAGCCGCACCAGCGTGGCCCGCAGCATCGGCGCGCGGGCAAGGTCGAACGGGCGCTCGGCCTCCGCCGCGGCCAGGCGGACGGCCTCGGCCTCGCGGCGCTCGGCGGGGAGCGATTCCAGGTCGATGCGCTCCATGCGGAAACACTCGGGCCCCTCCAGCCGCGGCGCGGCGCGTCCCTGGTCGGCGGGAAGCGCCGTGCGCAGCACCTGGTGCCGCCGGACGATCTCCGTCAGCGCGCGCTCCAGTGCGTCGGCGTGCAGCGGCCCGCGCAGCGCCAGCGGCACGGTGGAGTTGTAGGCCGCGCTCTCGGGGTCAAGCTGGTGCCGCACCCACAGCGGCTCCTGGCTCAGCGACAGCGGCGCGGCCTCGCCCGCCGGCAGCGGCTCCATCGGCGGCGCGCCCGCGGCGCCGGCCTGGAAGCGCTCCAGCACGGCGGCCAACTGCCCCACGGTGGGCGCGTCGAACAGGGCGCGCACCGGGAGCTCGACGTCGAAGGTCTTGCGGATGCGCGACACCAGCTGGGTGCCCAGCAGCGAGTCGCCGCCCAGCGCGAAGAAGTTGTCGTGCACGCCCACGCGGGCCGCGCCCAGCACGTCGGCCCACAGGCTGGCCAGCAGCTCCTCGCCCAGCGACCGCGGGGGAACGAAGGGCGCGCGGCCCGGCGCGCTGCGCTCGTCGGGCTCGGGGAGCGCGGCGCGGTCGACCTTGCCGTTGGGGGTGAGCGGAAGGGCCGGAAGCCAGACCAGGTGCGCCGGCACCATGTGCTCGGGAAGCTGCTCCTGCGCGTGGCGCCGCACCTCGTCGGCCGGGGGCGCGTCGGCGCGCGCGGCCACCAGGTACGCCGCCAGCCGCGGCTCGCCCGACGGGGCCTCGCCCAGCGTCACGGCCGCCTCGCGCACGGCGGGGTGGGCGCGCAGCACCGCCTCGATCTCGCCCAGCTCCACGCGGAAGCCGCGGATCTTCACCTGGTGGTCGGCGCGGCCCAGGAACTCCAGCGTCCCGTCGGCGTGGAAGCGTCCCAGGTCGCCGGTGCGATACAGCCGGCCGCCGGGCCCCTGGGTTCCGGTGGGATCGGGGACGAAGCGCTCCGCCGTCAGCGCCGGCCGCCCCAGGTAGCCGCGCGACACACCCCGTCCGCCGACGTAGATCTCGCCGATCTCGCCGGCGGAGACGGGGCGCAGGTCCGCATCCAGCAGGTGCACGCGGGCGTTGGCGAGCGGGCGGCCCAGCGGCACGCGGTGCGTCGGGCGGTCGCCCTCCACCGGCACCTCGTGGGTGAGGACGCCGACCGTGGTCTCCGTCGGCCCGTAGTGGTTCAGGACGCGCAGCCCCGGCGCCAGCTCCCGCACGCGGTCCACCAGCGCCCACGACGAAGCCTCGCCGCCCAGCACCAGCGCGCGCCGCGGGAGGACGCCCGCCGCGCCGTCGCCGGCCAGCAGGGCGGAGAGGTGGGAGGGGACGATCTTCAGGTAGTCGATGGCGTGCCGCGCGCCGTACTCGCGGAACGCGTCGGGATCCAGCACGCGCTCGGGGGAGATCACGTGCAGGCACCCGCCGGAGCAGAGCGAGGCGAAGAGGGTCGTGTGCCCCAGGTCGGCCGAGAAGGTCGACACCGTGGCGAAGCTCTCGCCCTCGCCCACCCCCAGCGCGCGGGTGATGCCGCGCACGTAGTTGGCGAGCTGCCGGTGCTCCACGGCCACGCCCTTGGGCTCGCCGGTGGAGCCGGAGGTGAAGAGGACGTAGGCGAGATTGCCGGCGGACGCCGCGCGGCCGGACGGCGCCTCCGCGTCCGACGGCGCGTCCGCGTCGACCAGGACGGTCTCAACGCCGGAGATCCGTCCGCCCAGCGCCTCGCTCGTCACCACGACGCCGCATCCGGCCTGCTCCAGCAGGCGCTGCAGCCGCGCCGGGGGCTGATTCGCCTCGAGCGGCAGGTAGGCGCCGCCCGCCTTCATCACCCCCAGGATGGCGACGATCCAGTCCGCCGAGCGCTCCAGCAGCACGCCGACAGGGACGTCGGGGCCCACGCCCAGCGCGCGGAGCCGGCGGGCCAGGCCGGCGGCGCGCGCGTCCAGCTCGCCGAAAGTGAGGACCTCGTCCTCGTACCGCACGGCGGGCGCGCCGGGATTGCGCGCGGCGGCGGCCTCGATCCACTCGTGGACGCAGCCGTCCGCCGGCCCGTCGGCGTCGGTGTCGTTGAAGATGGCGATGCGCGCGCGGTCGCCGTCCGTCAGGAGGTCGAGCGCCTCCACCGTCGCGGCGGGATCGGCCAGGGCGCCGGCCAGCGCGGCCCGGTACTGCTCCGCCAACTGCCGCGCCGCGGACTCGCTCACGCGGTTGGCGTCGTAGCGCACCTCGGCATGCAGGCGCGTGCCCTGGCGCACGGCGAACAGGGTGACGGCGGCGCGGTCCTCCGCGGGGACGAGCGCGTGGAGCGCCAGGCCATCGTCCGCGGACCACTCGACGTACTGGAACGCCGCGTCGGGGAGCAGCCGGTCCTCGCTCTCCAGCACGGCCGCGAAGGCGTCCTGCCACTGGCGCGACTCTTCGACCGCCTTGCGCGTGCGCCGCAGCACGTCGGTGAAGCGGAAGGCGGGCTCGATGCGCGCGTGGGTAGGAAGCGCGCCGGCGTACAGTCCCACCGCCGTGCGCATCTCCTCGAACGGCCGGCCGTCGGACACGGTGCCGATCACCACGTCGGGCTGGCGCGCGAGCCGCCAGAGGAGCGTCTTCCAAGCCGCCAGCAGCACCGCCTCGGTCGTGGCCCCCTGCTCCGCCGCCAGCGCGTCGGCGCGGGCGGCGAGCGCGTCGTCGATGGCGACGGGAGCGGACGCGGGCGCGGTGTCGCCCCCCGCCTCGCCCGAGACGAAGGGGAGCTGCAGCGGCGGCTGGGTGGCCCAGGGATGCTTGGCCCAGTGCCGCCGCGCCTCCTCGGCCTCCTCTCCCTCGGCCAGCTCGTGCTGCCAGTCGGAGAACTGGAGATACTGCACGAGGTCGTCCTCGCCCGGGAGCGAGGCGCCGTCGCCGCGCAGCAGCGCCGCCAGCTCGCCCGCCACGTTCGCCAGGCTGGCCGGGTCGGCGCAGAGCGCGGAGACGCGCAGGAGAAGGAGGTGCGGCACCCCGCCGCGCGTGAGCAGCACCGCGTGGACGGCCGGGCCCGACGCGGGGTCAAGCTCGCGGCCGCGCTGCTCGGCCAGCGCCTCGTCCACCGCGCGCCGCTCCGCCTCCGCGTCGGCGGAGGCGGGGACGTCCCACTCGCTCCATCCCGCGGCGCCGGCGTCGTGGATCGCCTGCAGCGGCACCTTCAGGCCGGCGCGCCCCAGGAAGGTGGTGCGCAGCGCCTCGTGGCGCGCGACGACGGCGTCCAGCGCGGCGCGCACCCCGGCGGCGTCCACGCCGGGGTCCAGGCGCAGCGCGCACTGCACGGCGGCCGTGCGGGGCGCGTGCGTCCAGCGGCACTTCTGCTGGGGCGACAGCCGGTAGGCCAGGGTCGCGGCCGGCGCCATCGCGGGCACGGCCAGGGGTTCGGTCGTGGTCTGGGGCGTCATGCGATCGTTACGGCGGTGGAGGAGGAATCCTTGCGCGAGAGGAGCGCGCGCCGCTGGCGCTCGCGCGAAGAGGCGGCCGCCTGGCGCTCGTGCTCCAGGCGCAGGTCGATCTCGTCGAGCGCGCCGTCGGGGTCGGCCACCCCGGCCTGCAGCAGGCGGACGAAGCGGGCCGACAGGGCGTCGATGGTGTCGGGGTCGAAGAGCCCGGCGGGGTAGTTCCAGGTGCAGTGCACGCCGTCGGGCCGCTCCACGGCGTACAGCGCCAGGTCGCGGATGGCCACGCCGTTCTCCACCGCCAGGGGGCGCGCCGTGGCGCCCGGCAGCTCGATCTCGGCGTCGGCGGCCGTCTCGGTGACGAAGAAGACGTTGAAGAGGGAGGATCCGCCCAGGCCCTGCTCCTTCAGCACGATCTCGTACGGCAGCTCCTGGTTGGCGTACGCGTCCAGCGCCGTCTCGCGCACTGCGCGCAGCAGCCCGCGGAAGGTGATCCCCTCGGGGATGCGGGTGCGCAGCGCCAGCACGTTGACGAAGAAGCCGATCAGCGCCTCGGTCCGGGCATCGGTGCGGCTGGCCACGTCGGTGCCGACGGTGATGTCGCGCGCGTCGGTCACCCGGTGCAGGAGCCCGGTGAGCGTGGCCAGGAGGGCGATGAACACCGTGGCGCGCTCCTCGTCCGCCAGCGCCCGCAGCGCCCCGTACGCCGTCCCGTCCACCTGGAAGGCGCGGAACACGCCGGGCGCCGGGCCGTCGCCCACGCGCGGGCGGGTGACCGGGAGCCCCGCCAGCGGCCCCGCGCCGGCCAGGGCGCGGCGCCAGTGCTCGCGCTGCCCCTCCAGCGCCCCGCCCGCCAGCCAGCGCTGCTGCGACGCGGCGAAGTCGCGGTACTGGATCTCCAGCTCCGGCAGCGGCGAGGGCCGTCCCGCGACGAAGGCGGGATACAGCGCCTTCAGCTCGTCGAGCAGCACCGCGGCCGACCATCCGTCGGCGGCGATGTGGTGCATGGTCACCAGCAGCGCGTGCTCCTCTTCGCCCAGGAACACCCAGGTGGCGCGC
This sequence comes from Longimicrobium sp., assembly GCA_036377595.1. NCBI lineage: Bacteria > Pseudomonadati > Gemmatimonadota > Longimicrobiia > Longimicrobiales > Longimicrobiaceae > Longimicrobium > Longimicrobium sp. The sequence goes on from DASUYB010000001.1 coordinate 31,962, forward strand.
AGGAGCGTGTCGGCGGCCAGGTCGAAGGGCCGCGCGGCCTCGGCGCGCGCCAGCCGCAGCAGCTCGCCGTCGGGCTCGTGCAGGTGCGAAAGGTCGATCAGCGGCAGCGGTACCGGCGCGGGCGGCGACACCCGCTGCACCGGCGTCTCCCCCGCCAGGTGGAAGGTGGTGCGCAGCGCCTCGTGGCGGCGCACGACCTCGGTGAGGGTGCGGGCCAGCGCGTCGCCGTCAAGCGTCCCCCGCACGCGCAGCATGGTGGGGATGTTCCACGCCGGGCTGGCCGGGTCCAGCTGCACCGCCAGCCACATCCGCTGCTGCGCGTACGACAGCGGGGCGTCGCCGTCGCCGGGCGCGCGCTCCAGCACCAGGCGCGACGGAGCGTCGCCGCGGCGGCGCGCCTCGTCGATGCGGGCGGCGAGCAGCGCCACCGTGGGCGCCTCGAAGGTGCTGCGCAGGGGGATCTCCACCCCGAACGCGGCGCGGATGCGCGACACCATCTGCGTGGCCAGCAGCGAGTGCCCGCCCAGCGCGAAGAAGCTGTCGTGCACGCCCACCTGCGGCGCGGCCAGGACCTGCGACCAGATCGCCGCCAGCTCTTCCTCCACCGCCGTCCGGGGGGCGACGTAGGGCACGCCGCCGTCCCCGTCCGCTCCATCCCCACCGACCAGCTCCAGCCGGCCGTCGCGCCGCCAACGCCCGGCGACGCCCGGCGCGCCGTCGGACCCGTGCACCTCGCCGACGGCGAGAGGCGGAACCGCGCGACCGCGCCCGTCCAGCACCACGCGTCCCTCCGCGTCCGCGGCAGGCGCTCCATCCGCATCCTCGGCGAGGGCCAGCTCGGAGAGGCGGCGGCCGGGGTGCGCGGCGACGTCGCGCAGGAGCGTCTCGAGGTAGCGCACCAGGAGATCGACCGTCGCGGCGTCCCACAGGCCGGACTTGTACTCCATCGCCAGCAGCAGCTCGTCGCCCTCGGGGACCACGTTCAGCCCGAGGTCGAAGTTGCAGTGCGTGCGCGGCATGGGGTGGAAGCCGATGTCCAGCCCGGGCACCCGCGGGAGCGGGAGATGCTGGTCGACGTTGAAGATCGGCCAGCGGCTGGCGTCGGGCACCGGCGTGAGCCCCTCGAGCACCGCGGCGAAGGAGACGCGCTCGTGGTCGAAGGCCTCGAGCAGCGCGTCCCTGACCGTGGCGAGGTATTCCTCGAACGCGGGGTCGTCGCCGCCGGCGGCGCGGATCGGCAGGAGGGTCAGGCAGTTGCCCACCATCCGCTCCGTGCCACCGAACGCCTGCCCGCCGGCGGGAACGGCCACGATCGTCTCCCGCTCGCCCGTCACGCGGCGGAGCAGCGTCTGGAAGGCCGCCAGCAGCACCATGTACAGGGTGCAGCCGCGGCTGGCCGCCAGCCGCTGCAGCGCCTTGGTGGCGATCGCGTCCAGGCGGCCGAGGGCCTCGGCGCCGGCGTACTCCTGCACCGCCCCGCGCGGCCGGTCGAACGGCATCGGCAGGCGCGGCAGCGGCCCGTCCAGCCGCGCGGCCCAGTACGCCCGGTCGCGCTCCGCCTCCGGACCGTCCAGCCGCTCCGCATCACGTTCCGCGTACGCGGAGAAGGGGACGGCGGCAGGGAGATCCACGGCGCCGGCATAGCATTCCCCCAGCTCCTGGAGGATCACGCCGAAGGACCACCCGTCGGCCACGATCTGGTGCGCGCCGATGGCCAGCAGGTGCGCCCCGTCTCCCTCCTTCAGCAGCAGCGCGCGCAGCAGCGGGCCCGACGCCAGGTCGAACGGCGCCGCGCGCTCCTCGCGCAGCAGGCGCTCCACCTCGGCGGCGCGCTCCGGCTCCGGCAGCGCGGAGAGGTCGTGGAACGCGGGCTCGACGGGGAGGCGCGGAAGAACGCGCTGCGTCGCCTCCGTCTCGTCGACCGTCGTCCTGAGCGCCTCGTGCCGGTCGACCACCGCCTGGAGCGCGGCGAAAAGGCGCGCGCGGTCGAGATCTCCGTCGATCCGCAGGCAGACGTGGTTGTTGAAGGTGGCCGACGCGTCGGGACCCAGCTGCGCCAGCGACCACACCTCGCGCTGCGCGGCCGTCAGCGCGTGCTCGCGCGGCTCCCGCGCGGGCGACGGCGGCGGCGTGGGAGACTTGCGCGCGGGGAGGAAGCCGCCCTCGCGCAGCGCCAGCGCGCTGGCCTGGATGGCCTCGGCCACGCGGGCCAGGTCGTCGTCGGTGTGCTCGGTGGAGAGGAAGAGGGTGCGCCCCTCCCACACGAACACGCCGCGCTCGGCCAGGTGGTAGTAGAGGAGGTCGATGTCGTGCTTCGACAGGATCCGCCACATCGAGCCGAAGTGGCCGATCTCCAGCGGAAGCTCCTCGTCGGCGAACCAGGCGTTGAGCCGCTCGGCCAGCTTTGCAGTCCGGCGATTGAGATTCTCCTGCAGCGCCGGCCCCTCGCGCTCCAGGTGCCGGAGCACCGCGCGCGCCGAGACCATCGCCAGCGGGTGCTTGCAGAAGGTGCCGGCGAAGAAGGTGGTCTTGGCGGCCGGATACGAGTCGTCGCCGTAGGCCCACATCCCGCCGTCGATGCCGTCCAGGAACGCGGCGTTCCCCGCGACGACGCCGATCGGCAGCCCGCCGCCGACCACCTTGCCGTAGGTCACCAGGTCGGCGCGCACGCCGAACCAGGCCTGGGCGCCGCCGGGGTGGGTGCGGAAGCCGGTGATGACCTCGTCGAAGACGAGCGCGATCCCGTGCTCGCGGGTGAACGCGCGCAGCTCGTGCAGGAAGTCGCGGAAGTGCTGGTCGGGCCGGCGGCTCTGCACCGGCTCCACGATCACCGCGGCCAGCTCGCCCGCGTGGGCGCGCAGGATCTCCAGCGAGCGGGGCGAGCCGTACTCCAGCGGGATCATCTCCTGCGCGGCGCCCGCCGACACGCCGGGGGCCATGGGCTGCGTCGGCCCGCCGTCCATCCCCGGCACCACCAGCACGGCGTCGGAGTGGCCGTGGTACGCGCCGCGGAAGATCCCCACCCTGCGGCGGCCGGTGGCGGTGCGGGCCAGGCGCAGCGCGGTCATCACCGCCTCGGTGCCCGTGTTGGTGAAGGCGACGCGCTCCACCCCCGTCATCCGCGCGATCATCGCCGCCACCTCGCCGGCGATGGGCGACTGCGGGCCCAGGGCGATGCCGCGCTCCAGCTGCTCGCGCACGGCCTCGGTCACGAACGGGGGATTGTGCCCGAGCAGGCTCACGCCGAAGCCCATGCTGATGTCGATGTACTCGTTGCCGTCGACGTCCCAGATGCGCGCGCCCCGCGAGCGGTCGCCGACGATCGGGTACAGCATCTCCTTGATGGCCGGGCGGAACCCCGCCGACGAGCGGTTGTCGACGAACACGGCGCGGCTGGCCTGCGTCATCTCCTTCGACCGCGGCGTGCGGGCCGTGTAGCGCTCGATCAGCGCGCGGAGATGGCGCCCCTGCCGCGCGTCGAGCTCGGCGCGCTCGTGCACCTTCAGCGGCTGGTGCGGAACGTACACGGCCGGCCGGTTCGCCCCGTCCGCCGCCGCGCCCGTCGATGCCGCCGGAGCCGGGGCGGGCGCGGACGCCGTCGTCACCGCGGGACGCGGAGTGGCGGCGGGGACGGCCTCGGCCGGCGCGGTGAGGCCGAGCGCCTGGATCTGCTGCGCCGCGAGGTCGCGGAACCCGCGCGAGAACGCCTCCAGCTGCTGCGCCAGGAGCGACTCCACCCCTGCCGCGGGCGCGGCCGGCGCCCCGTGCGACGCCGCCCCGTTCGCGTGGGGCGCCAGCGCCAGCACCTGCACCCTGCGCTCGGCCGGGGCGGCGTCCGCGGGCGGCGCCGCGGCCGGCGGCGGCGCCACGCGGTCCGAGGCGCGCGCCACGTGGGCGGCCAGGCTGCCGAGGGTGGACAGGTCGCCGAAGAGCTGCCGCATCGACAGCTCCACGCCGTACTCGTCCTGGATGGTGCGCACCACCTGGAGGAGGACGATCGATTCGGCGCCGAGCTCCAGGAACGGGACGCCCGGGTCGATGTCGCCGGCGGGGATGCCGGTCAGGGACGCGAAGACCGAGCTGAGCCGCGCGGCGACGGTGCTCTCGGCATCGGCCGCGACGGTCGCTTTCTCACTCACGGGCACCTCTCCTTCGGCGGACGGCGGGACGACTGCGGCGGGGCGCCGCACGTGGGGCTGGAACCAGAAACGCTGGCGCTGGAACGGGTATGGCGGCAGCGCGGCGGGCGGGTGGGCCACCGGGTACAGGGTGCCCCATTCGACGGGATAGCCGGCGGCGTAGAGGGCGCCCAACGACTCGAGCGTGGTGCGGCGCCCGTCGCGGTCGCGCCGCAGCGAGGCCAGCACCGGGTCGGTGCGCCCGGCCTCTTCGAGCGAGCGGACCAGGGGGACGGAAAGGACGGGGTGCGGGCCCAGCTCCAGGAACACCGCGCTCCCCGACGGCGTGGCCGCGGCCGCCGCGTCGGCGAACAGGACCGGATCGCGGAGATTGCGCGCCCAGTAGCCGGTGTCCAGCTCCGGCCCGGCCAGCGCCCCGCCGGTGACGGTGGAGACGAAGCGGAGCTCCGCGGTCCGCGGCTCCAGGCCGGTCAGGCGGGCCGCGAACGCCTCCCGCACCGCCTCGGTCTGCGCGCTGTGGAAGGCGTAGGTGCCCGGCATCTCCCGGCACCGCATCCCCCGCTCTCCCAGCAGCGCCACGGCTTGGGCGACCGCCTCCGGCGCGCCGGAGAGGACCACGGAGGCCGGGGCGTTTACGGCTGCGATCTCCACCCCGAGCGGGGCGACGAGCGCGCGCACCTCGTCGGGCGCGCCGGTGACGGCCACCATCCGCCCCTGCCCGCGCAGCGGCGCCATGGCCTGGCCGCGGTGCGCCACCAGGGTGGCGGCGTCGCGCAGGGAGAGGATCCCCGCGGCCCACGCGGCGGCCACCTCGCCCATGCTGTGGCCGACCACCGCGTCCGGCGCCACGCCCCACGAGCGCCAGAGCGCCGTGAGCCCCACCTGCAGCGCGAAGATGGCCGGCTGGGCGATCTCCGTGCGGTCCAGCAGGTCGCCGGCTCCCTCGTCCTCGAGCCGCTCGAGGAGCGAGAATCCCAGGACGCGGGCCAGCTCGTCGTCGCTCTCCTCGCACGCGCGGCGGAAGGCGTCGTACCGCAGCAGCTCGCGTCCCATCCCCCGCCACTGCGACCCCTGGCCGCTGTAGACGAAGACGGTCTCCGGCCGCTCGCCGCGCCGGGTGCGGCCCCGCACAAGCCCCGCGGCCGCCTCCCCCGCCGCGGCCGCGTCGAGCGTCGCGACGGCCTCACCGACGGACGCGGCTACGACGGCCAGGCGGTGCTCGTGGTGGCTGCGGCGGAGCGCGGCGGTGTGCGCCGCCGCCTCCAGGCGAGCCGCGTCGCCCGACCGCAGCGCCGCGGCCGCATCCCGCGCCGCGTCGCGCAGCGCCTCGGGGGTGCGCGCGGAAAGCGGAATCAGTTGTGGTGAATCCTCGCCCTCGTCCGGGCTCCCGCCGCGGACGAAGGCGGCCCCGTCCACGGGGAATCCGCCGCTCCACAGTGCGGCCAGCGTGTCGCCCAGCACCCGGCGCGCTTCCTCGCCGCGCCGGGCGGTCGGCAGCACCAGGGCGTCGGGGTTGGCGAGGCACTCGCGCAGGGTGGAGCCCATCACCGCATGCGGGCCGATCTCCACCAGCGCGGCGACGCCGTCCGCCTCCAGCTGCGCGATCACGTCGGCGAAGACGATCCGCTCGCGGAGCTCGCGCGCCCAGTACTCGCCGTCCATGTCGCGCCCGTCGATGGGGCGGCCGGTGATGGTGGAGACGAGGGGGATGGACGCCGGCCGGGGACGGACGCTCCGCAGCGCCCGGCTCACCCCGGGAAGAATCGGGTCCACCAGGCTGCAGTGCGCGGGGATGTCCATGCGCACCCGCGCCGCGAACACGCCCTCGCCCTGCAGGCGCGCGACGAACTCGTCCAGCGCGTCCCACTCGCCGGCGATCAGCGTGGACTTCGGGCTGTTCGTCCCCGCCACTTCCACCCGGCCGCCCCAACCGCGCAGCGCCTCCTCCACCTCGTCCGCCGGGCGCTGCACGATCCCCACGCCGCCCTTGCCGACGGTGGGCGCCTGCCCGGCGATGTACGCGGCCACCACGCGGGCCGCGTCCTCCAGCTCCAGCACCCCCGCCACGTACGCCGCGGCGATCTCGCCCAAGCTGTGCCCCACCACCACGTCGGGGACGACACCCCACGACCGCAGCAGCGCGGCGAGCGCCACCTGCCAGGTGAAGAGCACGGGCTGGATGACGGCCACATGGTCGCCCCGCTCGCCCCAGCGCCCGGTGGCGCCGGGGGCGGCCAGCTCCTCGAGCACCGACCATCCCAGCCGGGGGCGCATCGCCCGGTCGCAGCGGTCCACGGTGGCGCGGAAGACCGGCTCGGTGGCCAGCAGCTCGGCGCCCATCCCCGGCCACTGGCAACCCAGCCCGGAGAAGACGAACGCCAGCTTCCCCGGCGCGGCGCCGCGCGTCTCCGTCGACCGCTCGCGGGAAAGCTCCGCGGCCAGCGCGTCGAGGCCGGCGGCCAGCTCGTCGCGCGTGCGGGCGGCCACCGCCCGCCGCACCGCCGCGGCGGGACGGCGCGCCGCCTCCTCGCACGCCGCGCGGAGGGGGAGCGACGCCGCGCGCTCCCGTTCCGCCGCGGCGAGGGCGGCGAGTTCCGCCGGCGTATCCGCGGAGAGGAACATCACCTGGCTGGCGCGGGCGGGCGCGCCCTCCAGCACCAAGTGGCAGTTGGTGCCGCCCCACCCGAAGGCGCTGACGCCCGCCAGCGGCGCCTCGTCCGCGTCCGGCCAGGGGCCCGCCTCCACCTGCAGCCGCAGCCGCAGCTCGTCGAAGGGGATCCCGGGGTGAGGGCGAGCAGCGAACAGGCTCGCGGGGAGCGCGCGGTGGTGGATGGCGAGCGCCGCCTTGATCAGCCCCGCGACGCCCGCGGCGCCTTCCAGGTGGCCGATGTTGGTCTTCACCGAGCCCAGCCGCAGCGGCCGCGAGTCGTCGCGCCCGGCGCCGAACACCGCGCCCAGCGCCTGCGCCTCGATGGGGTCGCCCAGCGGCGTGCCCGTGCCGTGCGCCTCCACGTAGTGCACCCGCGCCGGGTCCACCCCCGCGCGGCGATAGGCGTCGCGCAGCACCGCCTCCTGCGCCAGCGGGTTGGGCGCGGTGAGGCCGTTGCTGGGCCCGTCGTTGTTCATGGCGCTCCCCCGGATCACGCAGTAGATCCGGTCGCCGTCGGCGATGGCGCGAGACAGGCGCTTGAGCACCACCACCCCGGCCCCCTCGCCGCGCACGAAGCCGTCGGCCCCGTCGGCGAAGGCGCGGCACCGCCCGGTGGGCGACAGCCCGCCGAACTCCGTCAGCACCCGCACCACCTCGGGCGAGAGCGTCAGGTTCACGCCACCCGCCAGCGCGATCTCCGACTCGCCGTCGCGCAGGCTGCGGCACGCCAGGTGGACGGCGACGAGCGACGACGAGCAGGCGGTGTCGACCGCCAGCGAGGGGCCCTGCAGCCCCAGCGCGTACGAGACGCGGTTGGGGACGATGGCCGGGGCCTGCCCCACGCCGGTGTGGCTGGTGATGCGTGCGCCGGTGGCGTGGTGCAGGTCGGCGTAGTCGCGCCAGACGACGCCGAAGAAGACGCCGGTGCGGCTCCCCGCCAGCGCGCGCGGCGGCACGCCGGCATCCTCCAGCGCTTCCCAGCTCGCCTCCAGCATCAGCCGCTGCTGCGGGTCCATCTCCCCCGCCTCCACGGGCGAGATGCCGAAGAAGAGCGGATCGAAGCCGTCGATCTCCTCCAGGAAGCCGCCGAGGGTGGGCGCGCCCGCCTCGGGGCTCCACCGGCCGGCCGGCGTCACGCCGACGGCGTCGGTGCCGTCGCACAGCAGCCGCCAGAACGCCGGCACGCTGGGCGCGCCGGGGAAGCGTCCCGCCATCCCCACGACGGCGACCGGCTCGTCGGCGGCGGCGGCGGACGGCGCCGCGGCGGCGCGATCGGCCCGGGGCGTGAGGCCGGCGCCGCCGGCCAGGTGCCGCGCCAGGTCGTCCACCGTGGGGCAGGTCCACATCAGCGTGGCGGGGAGCCTGCGACCCAGCCGCTTCCCCACCTCAGCCACGAATGCCACCGCCCCGGCCGAATCCAGCCCGTAGCGCGCGAACGGCTCCGCCGGGTCGATCGCCCCCGCAGCCACGCCCAGCCGCTCCGCCAGCGCCGTGGTGAGGAGAGAGGCCAGTTCCGCGCGGGGATCGACCCCGCCGTTCGCGGCGCTCACGACACCACCTCCGGGACGGCGGGGCGCCGGAGCCGGCTGAAGCTGCGCTCGCGGCGGCGCTCGCTCTCGCTGCGCTCCGCCGCCGAGGTCAGCTCGAGCTCGTCGATCCCCGCGTCGGGGTGGGCGACGGCGCTGGCCAGCAACGCCTCGAAGCGGGCGGAAAGCCGCGCGATCGTCTCCCGGTCGAACAGGTCGGTGCGGTAGCTCCAGTGCCCCGCGATCCCCGCCGGCGTGTCCTCGACGAACAGCGCCAGGTCGAAGCGGGTGGTCTCGCCCTCCAGCACCACGGGGCGCAGCTCGGCCCCGGGAAGCTCCAAGGCCTGCACGGGGGCGTTCTGGAAGACGACGAGCACGTCGAAGAGCGAGGCGTCGGGGGCGCCCCACGCCGCGCGCATCTCGCGGACGAGCAGGTCGAAGGCGAGGTCCTGGTGCGTGTACGCCCCCAGCGTCACCTCGCTCACCCGCGCCAGCAGCTGCCGGAAGGTGGGGCTCCCCGACAGGTCGGTGCGCAGCACCAGCAGGTTGATGAAGAAGCCGATCAGCTCCTCGATCTCCGCCTGGTTGCGGTTGGCGATGTCGGTGCCGACCACGATGTCGGTCTGCCCCGTCTCGCGCGCCAGCAGCGCCTTTACGCCGGCGAGGAGGGTCATGAACAGGGTCGTCCCCTCGGCCCGGCTCAGGTCGTGGACCGCCGTCGACAGCTCGGGAGAGAGGCGGAACGGCAGCGTTCCCCCCTCGAAGGTGCGGGCCGCCGGGCGCGGACGGTCGAGCGGGAGTGCCAGCGGCGCGGGGCGCGCGCCCAGCTGCCGGCGCCAGTACGCCAGCTGCGCGTCGAGCCGCTCGCCCTGCAGCCATCCCCGCTGCCACTCGGCGAAGTCGGCGTACTGCACCGGCAGCTCGGGAAGGGGCGAAGGCCGCCCCTCGCTGAAGGCGCCGTACAGCTCCACCAGCTCGCGCACCAGCACCCCCATCGACCAGGCGTCGCTGACCACGTGGTGCATGGTGAAGAGGACCACGTGCGCCGCGTCGTCCACCCGCAGCAGGCGCACGCGCAGCAGCGGCGCGCGCCCCAGGTCGAAGGCGCGGCGGGCCTCCTCGCGCGCCAGCCGCGCCACCTCGGCGTCGCGGCGGTCGTCGGGAACGCCGCGCAGGTCCACCACCTCCAGCCGCCAGGGCCCCGCGGGCTCCACCACCTGCATCGGCTGGTCGTCCACCGTCACGAAGCGCGTGCGCAGCACGTGGTGGCGGCGCACGATCTCGCCGATGGCCGCCTCGAGCGCGGGGACGTTCAGCGCGCCGTCCACGCGGATGGCGCCGGGGAGGTTGTAGGCGGCCCCCGCGCCCTCGATCTGCTCGGTCAGCCAGAGCCGCTGCTGCGCGAACGACACCGGGCGCGGGCCCTCGCGGTCGGCGCGCACCAGCGGGTGCCGCCGCTCGCCGTCGCCGCGCCGGGCCGCGTCGATGCGCTCGGCGAAGCGCCGCACCGTGCGGGTGTCGAAGATCGCGCGCAGCGGCAGCTCCAGCCCGAAGGTCCGCCGCACGCGCGACACGACCTGCGTCGCGAGGAGCGAGTGGCCGCCGGCCTCGAAGAAGTCGGTGTCGCGGTGGATGGCGGCGCGCGGCAGCACGTCGGAGAAGATGGCCGCCACCAGCTCCTCGGTGAGGGTGCCGGCGGCCTGGCGCACGGCCGCGTCGGCCGGCGCCTCGTCGGCGGCCAGCAGCGCCCGGCGGTCGACCTTGCCGTTGGGCGTGAGCGGCAGCTCGTCCAGCAGGGCGAACGCGTTGGGCACCATGTACTCGGGCAGCCGCGCCTGCAGGTGCTCGCGCAGCTCGCGCACGAGCTCCGTCCCGGCCCGCGAGCGTCCCGGCGCGTTGGCGTAGCGGCTCCAGGCGAGCGGGGCACGGCGCGCGTCCACCGGCCAGGGGCGCACGGCGTCGCCGGGGTGCCCCGCGCGGCCGATGTAGACGTCGAACTCGCCGGACCCTTCCCCGCCCGTCCACAGCACCTGGCATGGGCGCCCCGCCGCCCGCGCCAGCGCGCGGATCTCCTCGGGATCCACGCCGCCGTGCGGGGCTGCGGCGATCCGGTCGCGGAGCCGCGCCACCGTCTCCGAGGCGTCGGCCCCGGCCAGCAGCTGCACCGCGCGCACGTCGCCCGCGACCCGCGCGTTGGGGACGCGGGCCAGGTACATCCCCTCGGGCGCGCCCGCGGCCAGGCGCTTCGCCAGGCGCTCCAGGGTCCAGCCGTCCTCCGTCCATCCCGCGTGCGGCACCTCGGGCGCGTGCACCTCGCCGCCGCCCAGGGTCAGCAGCGCGTCGTAGCGGAAGCGGGTGAACTCGTTCTCCGTGCGCCCGCCCTTGAGCAGCACCGCGATCCCCCGCAGCGCGGGAAGATGAGAGGCCAGCGCGCGGAAGAGCTCCGGCGCCACCAGCAGCTCCTTCTCCTGCGCCATCTGCAGGCGGACGCGGCGGCGCAGGTCGCCCGCGGTGGCCGACGCGGCCGACTGGAAGAGCGCCACCGAGGTGGCGAACGCCTCGAACAGCGGGAAGCTGCGGAGGCCGCCCAGGAACAGCGTCCCGCCGGGGCGCACCAGCCGGGCGGCGCGCTCGATCACCGTCACCAGGTAGTCGACGCTGGCGAAGTACTGCACCACCTCGTTGACGACGACCACGTCGAAGCCGCCGGGAAGCCCGTCCACCTCGTCGGCCGCCTGCTGCGACAGGTGCACCGGCGTCCCCACCGGGTGCGCCTCGATCCGCCGCCGCAGCCGCTCCACCGCCACGGCGGAGATGTCCGTCGCCCAGTACTCCTCGCAGTACGGCGCCAGGCGCAGGAGGACGAGGCCCGTGCCGCACCCGATCTCCAGCACCCGCCGCGGCGCCAGCGCGCGCAGCCGCCCCACCGAGTCCTCCACCGACTCGAACGCCTCTTCCTCGCTGAAGGGGCGGCCGGTGTAGCTGTTGGTCCACACCGGCAGGTGCAGCGCCTCGTCGCGCCCCGACACCTGGCCGCGGCCGTACACCTCGTCGAACACCGCCTCCCACTGCGCGGCGCGCTCCCCGTCCGAGCCCGACGGACCGGCGGGCGCGTCCTCCGCGGGGACCACGCAGGCCACCACGCGGGGCGCCCCGTCTCCCTCGCCTTCGCGGACGAGAACGACCGCGGCGTGCACCCGGGGGTGCTGCGCCAGCACCGCCTCGATTTCGCCCAGCTCGATGCGGTAACCGCGGACCTTCACCTGGAAGTCCACGCGCCCCAGGAAGTCGAGGGTGCCGTCCGGCAGCCGGCGCATGCGGTCGCCGGTGCGGTACAGCCGGCCGCCGGGCGTCTCCGCGAACGGGTCCGGCAGGAACGCCAGGGCCGTGCGCCGCGGGTCGTTCAGGTAGCCGCGCCCCACCCCCACGCCGGCCACGTACAGCTCTCCCGCCGTGCCCGTGGGCACCGGGTCCAGGCGGCCGTCGAGCACGTAGTTGCGCAGGTTGGCCACCGCCCGCCCCACGGGAACGCGGGGCGCCCCGGTGGGAGGCGGCTCGGCCATGAAGTGGTGCGTGACGTCGTCCGAGCACTCGGTGGGTCCGTAGGCGTTCACCAGCGGCACGCCGGGGAAGCGCGCCAGCCACCGCCGCGCCAGGTCGGGGGGAAGCTCCTCGCCGGTGGCCACCATCCAGCGCAGCTCCTCGAGTCCCGCCGTGGCGCCGCCGCCGTCCTCGCGCGCGTCGTCGAGCAGCATCCGCAGCATCGAGGGGACGACCTCCAGGACCGTCACCCCCCCGCGCCCCGTCTCGGCGGCCAGCGCGCGCGGCTCGTGCGCCGCCTCGTCCTCCACCACGTGCACGCGGCCGCCCGCCACCAGCGCCGCCAGGAACTGCCAGATGGAGATGTCGAAGCACTGCGACGCCGTCTCCGCCAGCACGTCGCCGGCGGTGAGCTGGAGATCCTGGACCTTGGCGTACAGGTGGTTGAGCATCCCCACGTGCTCCACCATGGCCCCCTTGGGGACGCCGGTGGAGCCGGAGGTGTAGATGACGTACGCCAGCTGCCGGGGATCCACCGCCACCGGGGGAGAGTGGCCGCCCTCCGCCACCACGTCCTCGATGCAGAGCACCTCGACGGACGGAAGGCCGCCGGCGGCGCGGCGCGCCGCCTCCATGAACGGACGCGTGGCGAGGACGACGGCGGCGCCGCTGAGGGAGAGCACCTGCCGCCGCCGCGGGTCGGGGTGCCCCGGGTCCAGCGGGAGGTAGGCGGCGCCGGCCTTGAAGATCCCCAGCATGGCCGTCAGCAGCGGCAGCCCGCGCTCGCCCAGGACGGCCACCACGCGCTCCGGCACAGGATCGCGGAGGAGCCGGTGCGCCACCGCGTCCGAGTCGCGGCGCAGCTCGCCGTAGCTGAGCGCGCGCGTCCCGCAGGTGGCGGCCACGGCGTCGGGCGTGCGCCGCGCCTGCTCGTCGATCACCTCGTGGACGCAGCGATCCAGCGGGAAGTCAGCGGCCGAGTCGTTCCCCTCGGCCAGCACGCGGCGGCGCTCCGCGGGGGATAGCGCGGCCAGCTCGCCCACCGTCCCCTCGAGCCCCTCCGCCATGCGCTCGAGCACGGAGACCAGGTGCGCCATCCGCCGGTCGACGTCCTCCCGGCCGAAGCGGGCGGCGTCGAAGATCAGGCGGACGGAGAACGCCGGCGCCGCCGACACCATCAGGGTGAGGGGGAAGTTGTTCCGCGGGTCGTGCCGGGTCATCCGCAGCGCCAGCCGCCGCCCGGGGGTGATGGGGAAGACGAGCTCCGGGGTGTTGCTCATCACCGCCACGCTCTCGAAGAACGCGGCGCCGCGCGGCACCTCGCTCCACTCGCGCAGGCGCGACTGCGGCGCCCATTCGAACTCGCGCGCCTCGAACAGCCGCCCCTGCAGCGCCTGCAGCCACGCGTGCGCCGCCTCGGCCCCGCTCCAGCGCGCGCGCACCGGCAGGGTGTTGGTGAAGAGCCCCACCATCGACTCCACCCCGTCCAGCTCGGGCGGGCGCCCGGAGACGACGGTGCCGAACAGCACGTCGCGCTCGTTGGCGAAGCGGCCCAGCACCAGCGACCACGCGCCCATCACCAGCGTCGTCGGCGTCAGCCCGTGCCGCCGGGCCTCCGCCACCAGCGCCGCGGCCGTCGCGGGCGGAAGCTCCGCCTCCACCACGTCCTGGCTCCCCGTCCCTTCCGGCACGCGCTCGCCACCCAGGGGCGTGGGCGTGTCGAAGTCGGCCAGCTCGCGCCGCCAGAACGCCTCGGCGCGCCCCAGGTCGCGGCGCGAGAGCCAGTCGATGTAGGCGCGGAACGGACGCGCGGGCGCGGCGCCGGCCTCGCCGCCGTTGGCGCGTGCGCGGTAGATGCCCAGCAGGTCGCCGATGACCGTGGGCATCGACCACGCGTCCATGATGATGTGGTGGTAGGAGAAGGCGAACGTGTAGACCTCCTCCTCCAGCCGGAAGAGCGCGATGCGCATCAGCGGTGGCTTCGACAGGTCGTAGCCGCGCCGGCGGTCCTCCTCCAGGAACTCCGCGAGGCGCGCGCGCTGCTCGTCGGGGGACAGATCGCGCCAGTCCTCCTCCAGCAGCGGCACGCGCACGCGGCGCAGCACCACCTGTCGCGGACGGTCGCGCAGCTTCGAGGTGAAGGCGGTGCGCAGGGCCTGGTGGCGGTCCACCACGCCCTGCACGGCCTCCTCGAACGCAGCCCGGTCCAGCCCGCCCACCGCGCGCATCTCGCACACCATGTGGTCCAGGTAGGCACCCCCCTCCGGCTCGTAGAGCGCGTGGAAGAGCATGCCCTCCTGCAGCGGAGACAGCGCGTAGACGTCTTCGATGTTGCCGGTGGCGGTGGCGCTCATGCGAACGGATCCTCGCCGTCGTTCCCGCCGAACTCGGCGATCAGCAGGTCGAGCTCTTCCTGCGTGAGCTCCGCGTCGGCCACCACGGGGGCGGCGGGCGCCCCGGCGTCCGCGGACGGATTCGTCGCGCCGTTCCCGCCGGCGCCGGGCTCGACCAGTTTGGCCAGCGCGGAGATGCGGGGATTCTGGAAGAAGTCGCGCACGGCGATCTCGACCCCCGCCTCGCGGGCGCGGGCCAGGAACTGGATGGCCTTCACCGAGTCGCCGCCCAGCACGAAGAAGGCGTCGTCGACCCCCACCCGCTCCACGCCCAGCAGTTCGCGCCAGATGCCCGCCAGCGTTTCCTCCACCGGCGTCCGCGCGGCGGTGAAGGACGGCGCGTCGGCCTCGTCCACCCGCGGGAGGGCCTTGCGGTCGACCTTGCCGTTGGCGCTCAGGGGGAACTCGTCGAGCACCACGATCCGCTTGGGGACCATGTAGTCCGGCAGCCGCGAGGCGAGGAACTGCCGCACCGACTCGGACAGCTCGGCCGTGGCGGCCGGGTCCGCGACGGTGGATGCGGCGCTCGCCGTCGTCTCGGCGACAGCGGCGGAGACGGCGGGACGCGCCCGCGGCGGGATGCGCCCGCCCACGAAGCTGTGCAGGAGCACGGCGTCGCCGCCCGCGCCGACGACGGGGCGCACGCGGTCGAAGTCCAGCGAGCCGACCGGGCAGATCCCCACGCCCATCTCCGGCCCGGCGGCCATCAGCGCCTGCCCCACCCCGCCCGCCAGCAGCAGCAGGGCGTCGCGCGCCGCCGCGTCCGCCGGGTTCGCGCAGAGGAAGAGGGAGAAGGCCGACCCCTCGAACACCGCGCGGTTCACCTGCGCGTGCACCTCCGGCGCGATCACCGCTTCGGGCGCGACGGGCGACAGCGTCCCGGCGCGCGGATCGTAGCGGTAGCCGCCGGGCGCCAGGCCGTGCACCGCGCCGAGCGCCAGGTACACGCCGACGGACAGGCCGTCCGTCGAGGCCCCGGCCAGCGACGCGGGAAGCGCGTCGCCCAGCTTTGCCAGGAAGGTGTGGAAGGTGTCGTGGGGGATGGCGCCGCGGAGGAACTCGCGGTCGCTAGCGCGATACATCAGGTCCGCGCCGCCCTCGGGCGCGCCGCCAAGCGCCACGGCCGCGTCGCCCGGACGGGCGGAGCGCAGCCCCGGCTCGCTGAGCTTGAACTCCAGCGCCTCCACCTTCCCCAGCGCGGCGTGCGCGCCAGAGGAGAGGTGGCCGGCCAGGAGCGACGACATCGCCGCCCACGCCGTCCGCGCCGTCGCCGCCGCGGCGGCCGGCGCTACGCCGGCCGCGCCGAGATGGAGGCACTGCAGGGGGACGTGATTGCTGTCGAGCCCCAGGTGCTCGCGCACCCGTTCGGGGGATGCGAGAGTCGCGGGGGTGGCCGCCAGCCCCTCGCGCGCCGCTGCGTCGGCCAGGAGCACCTGCACGTAGCCGGCTTCCAGCAGGCAGAAGTCCGGGGCCAGCACGCCGTAGACCGGCGCGATGGCGTCCAGTCGGGCCACCAGGAACACCGCGGGCCCGTCGCCGCCGGCCAGCTCCGCGGGGAGCGGCCCGGCCACCCGCACCAGCCGGTGGCCGCGGGGGTCGTAGTAGTACGTCGCCGCGTCGATCCCGTCCGTGCCGGCGGGGACCGCCACGTACGCCTGCACCGGGTACAGGTTGCCCGCGGACGGGTAGCCGTACTTGGGCAGCGGCAGATCGGCGGTGCGCACCTGCCGGAGCGACGCCAGCGTCCGCGCCAGCCGCAGGGCCGCGTCGCCGCGGCGCGGGCCGGCGGCTGCGCCGCGCTCGCGCGGGGTGACGTAGGCCACCAGGCGCCGCGCGTTGCGCTCGCCGACGGCGGCGGCCACGCCGCCGCGCACGGCCGGGTGCTGCTCCAGCACCGCCTCGATCTCACCCAGCTCGATGCGGTGCCCTTGCACCTTCACCTGGAAGTCCTCGCGTCCCAGGAACTCGATCGTCCCGTCAGGGAGATACCGCCCCAGGTCGCCCGTGCGGTACAGCCGCTCGCCGGTGCGCGGGTGGGTGATGAAGCTGGCCCCCGTCTTCTCCGCGTCCTGCCAGTATCCCTGCGCCAAACCGATCCCCGCGATGTGCAGCTGACCGGGCACCCACTCGGGCCTCGGCTGCAACCGCTCGTCGAGCACGTGGAAGCGCTGGTTCACCATCGGCACCCCGTAGGGGATGCTGGTCCACTCGGGCCGCACCTCGCCGACGGGATAGGTGATCGACCAGATCGAGGCCTCGGTGGCCCCGCCCAGGGAGTGCACCTCGGCCGGGCAGAGCGCGCGGATGCGGTCCGGCAGCGTCACCGGCAGCCAGTCGCCCGACAGCATCACCACGCGCAGCGTCTTCAGTCGGTCGTCCGCCCGGTCCGCCGCGTAGTGCGCCATCATCTCCATCAGCGCCGGCACCGAGTTCCACACGGTCACCCGCTCGGCGGCCACCAGCGCCGCCCAGGTCTCCGGGTCGCGCGAGGCGCCGGCGTCCGGGAGCACCACCGCGCCGCCGGCCGCCAGCAGGCCGAAGATGTCGTAGACGGAGAGGTCGAAGTTGAGCGCGGAGAGCCCCAGCACCCGGTCGTCAGGGCCGACGGCGTAGCGCTGGTTGCAGTCCACCACCGTGTTCAGCGCGCCGCGGTGGTCGATCATCACCCCCTTGGGCACGCCGGTGGAGCCGGAGGTGAAGATCACGTACGCCAGGTCCTCCGGCCCCGCCACCGCCGGCAGCGCGGCCGCCGGGTCCAGCGCGGGCTCGTCGGGCTCGATGCGGATGCGCTCGATCCCCTCAGGCCACTGCACCCGCGCGTCCGCCTCCGGCTGCACCACCGCGATCTCCACCTCGCCGACGGAGAGCAGCTGCGCGATGCGTTCGGCCGGCAGGGAGGCGTCGATGGGCAGGTAGGCAGCGCCGGCGCGGGTGATGCCGAGCACCGCCACCACCTGCTCCCACCCCTTCTCCATCACCACCGCGACCAGCCGGTTGGGCCGCGCGCCGCGGGCACGCAGCTCCAGCCCCAGCGCGCGCGAGCGCCGCTCCAGCTCGGCGTAGCTCATCCGCCGCTCGCCGGCGACCACGGCCAGGCGGTCGGGGTGACGAAGGGCCTGCGCCTCGAACGGCTCGTGCAGCAACCCGGCGGGCACCGGCGCGTCGGTGGCGTTGACCATCGCCCGCCGCGCCAGCTGCGCGGCGGGAAGGCGGGCGCCGACGCCGTCGTGCCACGCCTCCTCGCTCGTCGCCAGCCGCTCCAGCAGCTCGCGGTAGCTCTCCCACATCGCGTCCAGCACGCCGGGGGAGAAGAGCTCCTCCACCGCGTCCCAGTTGAATGCCAGGGCGCCGTCGCGCTCCATCACCTGCTGGTCGAGCCACACCTGCGGCGTCTGGCTGACGCCGAAGACGTGCTCCATCTCCAGCTCGCCGTCCCCGTCGGCCGAAGCGAAGGCCTCGCCGAACAGGCTGCTGGTGAACACCACGGGGGTTACCGCGGCGGGAGAGCGTCCCTGGCGGCGCCCCATCTCGCGCAGCACCTCCACGCCCCCCACGAAGCGGTGCTCCAGGTCTTCCCAGAGCCGCTCCTGGATGGCCTGGGCGCGCGACTCGAAGCCGTCGCCGCGCGACAGGTCCACCTCCAGCAGGTTGAGCGTGGTGTGGTCGCCCACCACCTCGTTGACCTGCGGGTGCAGCGGCAGCCGGTTGAAGAGGGTGAGGTTGAGGGTGAAGCGGGAGTTCCGGCTCCACCGGCCCAGCACCTCGGCGTACGCGGCCAGCAGCACGCCCGACGGCGTGAGCCCGGCCCGGGCCGCGCGCGCCCGCAGCCGCTCCCACTGCGCCCGGTCGAGCGTGGCGGAGCGCCGCTCGAAGCGGGGCTGCGTGACGGCGCCCAGGTCCTTCGCGAACGGCAGGTCGGGCGCCCCCGGCAGGGTGGCGGCGCGCTCGAACCAGTACTCCCGCGCGCGCTGGTAGCGGGGCGACTCGCGGAAGCGGGCCTCGGCCAGGACGTAGTCGCGGAACGACAGCTCCAGCGGCGGCAGCTCCAGCGCCGGGTCCTGGTAGAAGCGCGCGAGGTCGCGCCACAGGAGGCGCCCGCTCCAGGCATCGACGAAGAGGATGTCGATGCTCACGTGCAGCCGCACCGTGTCGTCGTCCACCACCGACGCGGCCACCTCGAAGAGCGGCCAGCGCTCCGCGGGGATCACCTGGTGCGACATCCGGTGCCGCAGCGCCTCGCGCCCGGCCTCCGCCTCGTCCGCCGGACGGCCGCGCAGGTCCAGCACCTCGATGCGGTAGGGCGGCACCTCGGGGAGGATGCGCTGCTGCCCGTCGGGGGTCAGCACGGCGCGCAGCATGTCGTGGCGGTCGATCACCCGCCGCAGCGCCACGTTCAGGCGCTCCAGGTCGAGCCCGCGCACGTCGTACTCGCTGTAGCTGTGCGCGGCCACGTTCCCCAGCTGGAAGAGGCCGGTGCGGCCCATCCAGTAGGCGTGCTGCACGTCGTTCAGCGGGAACGGCTCGTGGCGGCCGGCCACGTCGGGGACGATGGCGTGCTCCTGGACGGAAAGCTCCGCCTCGCGGACCTTCTCCTCCTTCAGCCGCCGGACGATGGCGGCCATCCCCTCGACCGTGGGGGCCTGGAAGAGCTGGCGCAGCGGCACCTGCACCCCCAGCGCCTCGGCGACGCGGTTGACGATGCGCACCGCCAGGATGGAGTTGCCGCCCAGCGCGTAGAGGTTGGCGTCCAGCTCGACGTCGTCGACTCCGAGGATCTCGGCCCAGACGGCGGCCACGCGCTCTTCCAGCGGCGTGCGGGCGCGGGCGGCGCGCTCGGGCGCCGGCGCGTCGGGCTGCACCAGGGCGGCCAGCGCCCCGCGGTCCACCTTGCCGTTCAGGGAGAGGGGGAAGGCGTCCAGGGGGGTGATGGAGGCCGGCACCATGTACGCGGGGAGGCGCGACGCCAGGAAGTCGCGCAGCTCGGCGGGCGTGGCCTCGGCGCTGGGATGCAGGACCACGAAGCCGGCCAGGCGGCGCGCGTTGCGCTCGCCGACGGCGGCTGCGACGCCGCCGCGCACGGCCGGGTGCTGCTCCAGCACCGCCTCGATTTCGCCCAGCTCGATGCGGTGACCCTGCACCTTCACCTGGAAGTCCTCGCGCCCCAGGAACTCGATGTTCCCATCGGGCAGGTACCGTCCCAGGTCGCCCGTGCGGTACAGCCGCTCGCCGGTGCGCGGGTGGGTGATGAAGCTGGCCCCCGTCTTCTCCGCGTCCTGCCAGTATCCCTGCGCCAGCCCGATCCCCGCGATGTGCAGCTGGCCCGGCACCCATTCGGGGCGCGGCTGCAGCCGCTCGTCGAGCACGTGGAAGCGCTGGTTCACCATCGGCACCCCGTACGGGATGCTCGTCCACTCCGGCCGCACCTCGCCGACCGGGTAGGTGATCGACCAGATCGACGCCTCCGTGGCGCCACCCAGGCTGTGAACCTCGGCCGGGCAGAGCGCGCGGATGCGGTCCGGCAGCGTCACCGGCAGCCAGTCGCCCGACAGCATCACCACGCGCAGCGTCTTCAGGCGGTCGTCCGCCCGGTCCGCCGCGTAGTGCGCCATCATCTCCATCAGCGCGGGGACCGAGTTCCACACCGTCACCCGCTCGGCGGCCACCAGCGCCGCCCAGGTCTCGGGATCACGCGAGGCGCCGGCGTCCGGCAGCACCACCGCGCCGCCGGCGGCCAGCAGGCCGAAGATGTCGTAGACCGAGAGGTCGAAGTTGAGCGCGGAGAGCCCCAGCACCCGGTCGTCCGGGCCCACGGCGTAGCGCTGGTTGCAGTCCACCACCGTGTTCAGCGCGCCGCGGTGGTCGATCATCACGCCCTTCGGCACGCCGGTGGAGCCGGAGGTGAAGATCACGTACGCCAGGTCCTCCGGCCCCGCCACCGCCGGGAGAACGGCCGCCGGGTCCAGCGCCGGCTCCTCCGCCTCGATCCGGATGCGCTCGATCCCCGCCGGCCACGAGATCCGCGCGTCCGCTTCCGGCTGCACCACCGCGATCTCCACCTCGCCGACGGAGAGCAGCTGCGCGATCCGCTCGGCGGGCAGGGAGGCGTCGATCGGCAGGTAGGCCGCGCCCGCGCGGGTGATGCCGAGCACCGCCACCACCTGCTCCCATCCCTTGTCCATCACCACCGCCACCAGCCGGTTGGGCCGCGCGCCGCGGGCCCGCAGCTCCAGCCCCAGCGCCCGCGAACGCCGCTCCAGCTCGGCGTAGCTCATCCGCCGCTCGCCGGCGACGACCGCCAGCCGCTCGCCATGCGTCCGCGCCTGCGCCTCGAACGGCTCGTGCAGCAGCCCGGCGGGGACCGGCGCGTCGGTGGCGTTGACCATCGCCCGCCGCGCCAGCTGCGCGGCGGGAAGGCGGGCGCCGACGCCGTCGTGCCACGCCTCTTCCGACGCCGCCAGCCGCTCCAGCAGCTCGCGATAGCTCTCCCACATCGCGTCCAGCACGCCGGGGGAGAACAGCTCCTCCACCGCGTCCCAGTTGAACGCCAGGGCGCCGTCGCGCTCCAGCACCTGGTGATCGAGCCAGACCTGCGGCGTCTGCGTGATGCTGTAGACGGGCGCGTCGCCGTCGAGCGCCGCCGGCGCCGGGGCCCCCAGCGAGGCGCCGGCCGCGCGCCGCGGCTGCCCCAGCACGCTGGTGAAGACGATGGGCATGAGCGAGGCGGGCGGCCGCCCCTGCATCCGCGCCAGATCGCGCAGCACGCGGACGCCGCTCACGGCGCCGTGCTCCATGTCGCGCCACAGCTGCTCCTGGACGCGCCGCGCGCGCACCTCGAACGCCTCCGTCCCCGGCGCCTCGATCCCCAGCAGGGAGAGCGCGGTGAAGTCGCCCACCACCGCGTCGACGTCGGGGTGCGCGGGCGGGCGGTTGAAGAGCGTGAGGTTGATGGTGACGCGCGGGTTCTTCGACCACGCCGACAGCACCTCGGAGAAGGCCGCCAGCAGCACGCCCGAGGGGGTGAGCCCGGCGCGGGCGGCCAGCGCCTTCAGCCGCTCCCAGCGCGGCGCCTCGAGGGTGGCCGTGCGGCGCACGAAGCGGGGGTGGACGAGCTGGTCCGGGCTCATGGCCAGCGGCAGCTCGGGGGCCGGCGGCAGGTCGGCCAGGCGCTCGCGCCAGTACGCCTCGGCGCGGCGGAACGCCTCGGAGCCCTCCTCGGCGTAGGCGGCCAGCACGCAGTCGCGGAACGACAGCGCCAGCGGCGGCTTGTGCACGCCGGGGTCGGCGTACCGCTCGGCCAGCTCGTCGAAGATGATGCGCGTGCTCCAGGCGTCGGCGATCAGGTAGTCGAGGCTGAAGTGGATGCGCACCCGCTCGCCCGGGAGGATCGACGCGCGCACCCCGAAGAGCGGCCAGCGGTCGGCCGGCAGCACCTCGTGCGACATCTCGTCGCGGACACGCGCCAGGTGCGCCTCGCGCTCGGCCTCGCCCAGGCCGCGCAGGTCGGTGGCGGCAATCTCGTACGGCGGGACCTCGGCCAGGATCTGCTGGCGCCCGTCGGGGAGCACGATGGCGCGCAGCATCTCGTGGCGCTCGATCACCCCCCGCAGCGCCTGGGTCAGCCGCTCGAGGTCGACGTCCTGCAGCTCGAACTCGGTGTAGCTGTGCGACGAGACGTTCCCCAGCTCCAGCGACCCGGACCTGCCCACCCAGTACGCCTGCTGCACGTCGGTGAGGGGGAACGGCTCGTACCGCTTCTGGGGATCGGGGACGATGGGGGCGAGCGCTTGGGCGCCGCCGCCCGGCTCGGCGCGGCGGCGGGCGGCCTCGCGGGCCAGCCCCGCCACGGTGGGATGCTCGAAGAGCACGTGCAGGGGAAGCGAGACGCCCAGCTCGCGCCGCAGCCGGTGCATCACCCGCGCGGCCAGCAGCGAGTGGCCGCCCAGCTCGAAGAAGTTGTCGTGCGCGCCGACGCGCGCCCGCCCCAGCGCCTCGCCCCACGCCTCGGCCACCGTCTCCTCCAGCGGCGTGCGGGGCGCCACGTACTCCGCGCTCTCCACCTGGACATCCGCCACGGGGAGCCGCGCGCGGTCGATCTTCCCGCTCGGTGAGCGGGGGAGGGCGTCGAGCACGGTACAGCTGGCGGGCACCATGTAGGCGGGAAGCCGCTCGCGCAGGTACGCCAGCAGCTCGCGCCCCGACGCGCCGGCGCCGGCCGCGAACGCCGCCAGCCGCTCGCCGGGCTGCAGCGCCACCGCGGCCTCGCGCACCTGCGGATGCTCCTGCAGCACGGCCTCGATCTCGCCCAGCTCGATGCGGAAGCCGCGCACCTTCACCTGGTTGTCGGCGCGCCCCAGGAACTCCAGCGAGCCGTCGGCCCGCCGCCGCGCCAGGTCGCCCGTGCGGTACAGCCGCTCGCCGCCGCGCGCCGCGAACGGGTGGGGGACGAAGCGCTCGGCGGTGAGCGCCGGCCGGCCCAGGTAGCCGTCCGCCACGCCGCGCCCGCCGATGTGGACCTCGCCCGGCACCCCGAAGGGCTGCGGCGCCCCGAACGCGTCGAGGACGTGGATCTCCGTGTTCGCCACCGGGTGTCCGAGGGGGACGCCACCCCCGTGCACGACCCGGTGGACGGCGGACCAGATGGTGGTCTCCGTCGGGCCATAGACGTTCCACAGCTCGCCGCCGCGCGCCAGCAGCGCCTCGGCCAGGTCGGCGGGAAGCGCCTCGCCGCCGCAGAGCATGCGCAGCGAGCGGTCGCCCTCCCATCCCGACTCCACCAGCACGCGCCAGCCGGAGGGCGTGGCCTGCATCACCGTCGCCCCTTCGCGCGCCAGCAGCTCGGCCAGCGCCTCGCCGTCCGCCGCCACGCCCGCGGCGGCGACGACCACGCGGGCGCCGACGGCCAGGGGGAGGAGGAGCTCGAGGAGGGAGATGTCGAAGGTGAGCGTGGTCACCGCGAGCAGGGTGTCGTCCGCCGACAGCCCCGGCTCGGCCGCCATGGAGGCGAGCAGGTTCCAGAGCGCGCGGTGCGACACCTGGACGCCCTTGGGGCGGCCGGTGGACCCCGAGGTGTAGATCACGTACGCCGCCTGCTCCGGCGCCACCGGCGACGGATCGGTCTCCGCGTCGCCGTCGAAGGCGCCGGCGTCGAGCGCCACGGCGCGGTGCGCGGCCGGCAGCGCCGCCGCGAGGTGCTGCTGGGTGAGCACCAGCGCCGGGGCGCAGTCGCCCAGCACCCAAGCGGCGCGCTCACGCGGATGCTCGGGGTCGAGCGGGACGTAGACGGCGCCGGCCTTGAGGATCCCCAGCAGCGCGGGGACCATCTCCAGCGAGCGCTCCACGTACAGCGCCACGCGGTCGCCCGGCGCCACGCCCAGCCGCCGCAGCCCATGGGCGATGCGGTTGGCGCGCCGGTTCACCTCCTCATACGACAGCTCGCGCCCCTCGAAGGCGACCGCCGGCCGGGCGCCGTCCTCCGCCGCGTGCCGCTCGACCGCGGCGCAGACGGTGGTGGCGGCGACCTCGGCCGGCGTCGCGTCGGCGGCCGCGGCCAGCACCGCGGCGCGCTCGTCGTCGAGGAGGAGGGGGAGCTGGTGGATGCGCAGCGCGGGGTCGCGCACCGCCGCGGCCAGCACCGCGCGGAAGCGCTCGCCCAGGCGAGCGACGGTGGCGGCGTCGAACAGGTCGGTGTTGTACTCCAGCTTGCCGGCCAGCGCCCCGCCCACCTCGGCGATGGAAAGGGTCAGGTCGAAGCGCGAAGTACCCGGCGCGGAGTCGAGCGGCGTGAGCGTGAGCCCCGGCAGCGACACCGCCTCGGGGCCGCCGACCAGCTCGGCCACCAGCACCTGGAAGACGGGGGCGTGGCTCAGCCGGCGCTCGGGCTGCAGCTCCTCGACGATCTTCTCGAAGGGCACCTCCTGGTGCGCCTGCGCGTCGAGCACCGTCTTGCGCACGCGCCGCAGGAGCTCGGTGAAGCTCTCCTCCGGGTCGACCCGGGTGCGCAGGACCAGCGTGTTGATGAACATGCCGATCGCGCTCTCGAGCTCCGCCCGCGTGCGGCCGGCCACGGGGGTGCCCAGCACCACGTCGTCCTGCGCCGCGAGACGGCTTACGACGGCGGTGAAGGCGGCCAGCACCGTGCTGAACACGGTGGTGCCGGCGCCGCGGCTGAACTCGCGCACCTCGCGGGTGAGCCCGTCGCCCAGGTGCACCCAGTGCGAGGCGCCGCGGAACGACTGCACCCGCGGCCGCGGCCGGTCCAGCGGCAGCTCCAGCACGGGGGGCGCGCCCTCCAGGCGGTCGCGCCAGTACCCCACCTCGGCGGCCAGCCGCTCGCCCTGCAGCCGCTCGCGCTGCCAGCGCACGAACGCGCCGTACTGCGCCGGCGCCTCGGCCGGCAGCGGCGACGCCTCGCCGCGCGAGAACGCGGCGTAGAGCGCCGCCATCTCGCGCACGAAGATGTTCAGCGACCAGCCGTCGGTGACGATGTGGTGCATCGTCACCGCCAGCACGTGCTCTTCATCCCCCAGGCGCAGCAGCCCCGCGCGGAGCGCGCCCCGCGCCAGGTCGAACGGCTCGCCCACCTCGTCGGCCAGCCACCGCGCCACCGCGGCCTCGTGCTCCTCCGCGGGGAGCCCGCTCGCGTCGGCGACGCGCAGCGGCACCGGGAGGTGCTTGGCGAAGATCTGGATCGGCTCGCCGTCGGGGGCCAGGAAGGTGGCGCGCAGCGCCTCGTGGCGGCTGACCACCTCGTCCAGGCTGCGCTGCAGCGCGGCCACGTCGAGCCGCCCGGTGAGCCGGAGGGCCGAGGGGAGGTGATAGGCGGCGCCGGCGCCGCCCAGCTGCTCCAGGAACCAGAGCCGCTGCTGCGCGAACGACAGCGGGTTGCGCAGCGCGAGGAGCGCCCGGCGTTCCGGCGAGAGGCTGGCGACTGCGGCAAGGACGTCGGTCATTTCACGCACTTTCACTCTGCGGTGGCGATAGGCGAGACGCGCTCGAGGAGAGCCGCGACCTGTTCGTCGGAAAGGTTGGTGACCTCGGCGAGCTCGTCCTCGATGGACCGCGCGCCGCCGGCCGCCAGCTCGGGCTCGTCGGGCGCCGGCTCGGCGCGCAGGGCCTCGAGCAGCTCGGCCTGGCCGGCCACGGTGGGCATCTCCAGGAACGCGCGCAGCGGGATGTCGACCTGCACGGTCTGCCGCAGCCGCGAGGTGACCTGCGTGGCCAGCAGCGAGTGGCCGCCCAGCTCGAAGAAGCTGTCGTAGACGCCGATGGGCTCGATGGCGAGGAACTGCGACCACACGTGGGCGATCGCCTCCTCGTCGGGCGTGCGGGGAGGCACGAACTGGGTGAAGAGGGTGGGCCGCGGGTGGACGGCCCGCGCCGCCGCGGCGACGGGCGCCGGGGCGGGCGCCGTCACCCACTGCGTGCGGCGCGCGTCGAGGTCGGCGGTGGAGATGACGAGATAGGGAAGCCCGACCAGCCCCAGCGCCCGGGGGAGCGCCTCCACGGCGTCGGCCGGGGTGACGCCGATGGCGTCGGCGTGAGCCGCGAGAGCTTCTGGCGTGCCGAAGCGCCAGGCGTCCCACGCCACGCTCGTCCACGGGAAGCCGCCGTCGCGCGAGCGTGCCCGGGCGAACGCGTCGACGAAGTGGTTGGCCGCCGAGTAGGCGGTGTATCCCAATCCCCCCAGGATCGGGGAGAGGGAGGAGAAGAGGAGGCAGAAGTCCAGCGGCAGCCCGCCGATCACCCGCTCCAGCACCCGCAGGCCGTCGACCTTGGCGGCGAACTGCTCGGAGACCGCTTCGCTCCCGGTCTCTTCCAGCGCACGCTGCGCGCGCTGGCCGACGACGCCCGCGGTGTGGATCACACCGTGCAGCGCCCCGAAGCGCTCCATCGTGCGCTCCACCACCTGCCGCAGCTGCCCTTCGTCGCTCACGTCGCAGGGGAGGACGAGCACCTCGGCGCCCGCGGCCTCCAGCGCGCGGACCGCCTCGGGGTCGGCCGCGCCGGAGCGGCTGGTGAGGACCAGGCGCGCCCCCACCTCGCGGGCCAGCCACCCGGCCGTCACCAGGCCGATGCGTCCCGCGCCGCCCAGCAGCAGGTACACCCCGTTCCGCCGCAGCCTCGAATCCGCGGCCTGGGGCGGCGCCTGGACGCGGGCGAACGACTCGGCCCACCGCACCCCGCGCCGGTACGCCACCACGCGTTCGGGCGAGTCGGCGCGCAGCTCGCGCAGCAGCTCCGCCACCACCGCCTCGTCGCGGCGCGGGTCGGGTGAAGACAGGACCAGGTCGATGCTGCGGCACGACAGGTTGCGCCGTTCCTGCGGCGCCACCCGGCAGATCCCCAGCACCGTGGCCTTGTCGGCGCCCAGCGGCTCGCTCCCGTCCACCGACTGCACCCCGGTGGTGACCACGTCGATGCGCAGCGGGTCGTCGGCGCCGGCGGCCACCAGCGCCCGGGTCAGGTGGAGAAGCGAGTCGAACCCGCGCTCGCGGGCCGCGGCGGCGCCCTCCGCCTGCGGGACCACGTTCCACAGGTGGACGATGCGCTGCGGCAGCCGCCCGCGCGCCGCCAGGTCGTCCACCAGGCTGCGGTAGTCCTCCGCGCGGCGCGGGTCCACCGTGTAGCCGCCGTCGCCGGCCGCGAAGCGCTCGCCGATGGCGACCGTCGTCACCTCCGCGCCGCTCCGGGCCAGTGCCTCGGCCAGGGGCGCGCCCACGCGGGCCTCGTCGACGAACAGCAGCCAGCGCTCCCCCGCCCTGCCGGCGGCGGAATCGGCGGGCAGCGGCGCGGGCTTCCACTGCGACACGTAGAACCACTCGCCCACGTCGCCGACCTTGCGCGGCGCCGCCGGCGACGCTTGCGCCGTCTCGGCGGGACGCGGCGCGGGGCGCCCGAACTCCGTCGGCGCGGCCAGCCAGTAGCGCTCGCGCTGGAAGGGATAGGTGGGGAGCGAGACGCGCGAGCGCGGCGCATGGCGATGGTACGCGGCCCAGTCCGGCGTCACGCCTTCCACCCACAGCGTGCCCAGCGCCTCGAGGATCGCGCGTCCCTCCTGCGCGCCGCCGGCGCCGGCCAGCGAGGCGACGGCGCGCGCGCTCTCCGTCGCGGCGGCCCGCTCGGTCAGCGTGCGCCCCGGCCCGACCTCCACCAGCAGGCGCGGCTCCTCCAGCAGCGTCCGCATCCCCTGATCGAACGCGGTCGACTCCCGGAGCTGGCGCACCCAGTACGCCGGGTCCATGGCCTCGCGCTCGCGGATCCAGGTGCCGGTCACCGTCGAGACGAAGGGGATGCGCGGCCGCCGCGGCGCCATGCGCCCCAGCTCGCCAGCGAGCCCCATCAGCGCCTCGTCGGGAAGGTCCGCGAGCGCCGCCCCGGCGGGGAGCCGCTCCACGAACCGTCCCCGCTCGGCGACCAGCCGCACCGCCTCTTCCGCCGCGAACACGCCGGCGACGAACGCGGCCGCGACCTCGCCGGCGCCGTGGCCGATCATGGCCTCGGGACGGACGCCCCACTCCATCCACAGCTCCGCGAGGGCGGCTTCGACGGTGAACAGCGCCGCCCCGGCCACGGACGGCCGGCGGAGAAGCGCTTCCGCCTCCGCGCGGTGCTCCGCGGACGGATACAGCACCTCGCGCAGATCCATCTCCAGCGCGCCCCGGAAGAGCTCCGCGAAGCGGTCGACGGCCGCGCGGAAGGTGGGCTCGGAGGCGTACAGCTCCTCTCCCATCCCCACCTGCGCCGTTTCCTCGCCGGCGAACTGGAAGGCGACGGACGCGCTCTCGGCCGCCCGCCCGTCCAGCGCGCCGCGGCCCGACTCCAGGGCCAGCGCCCCGTCCTCGCGCCCCTGGCAGACCACGGCGCGGCGGTACGCGAACTCGCCGCGACCCACCTGCAGCGTGTAGGCGACGTCGGCCAGGTCGTCGCCGCCCTCGCGCAGGCGGCGGCCCAGGCGGGCGGCGGCCGCGTCCAGCGCCGCCTGCGTCCGCGCCGACACCACCAGCAGGTGCGCGCCCCGCGTCCACGGCGCCGGCGGCTCCACCGGCGCGGGCTGCTCCACCACCACGTGCGCGTTGGTCCCGCCCAGGCCGAACGAGCTCACGCCGGCGCGGCGCGGGTGCGGCGCGTCGGTCCACTCCCGCAGCCGCGCGTTCACCTCCAGCGCGCCGCTGGCGGCGATGCGCGGGTTGAGCGCCTCGAAGTGCAGCGACGGCGGCAGCACCCCGTCGCGCACCACCAGCGCGGCCTTGATCAGCCCGGTGACCCCCGCGGCGACGTCGAGGTGGCCGATGTTGGTCTTGATCGACCCCAGCGCGCAGGGCGTCGCGCCCCCCTCGCCGAAGACCTGGGCCAGGGCCGCGAACTCGATCGGGTCGCCGATCGGCGTTCCCGTCCCGTGGGCCTCCACGTAGCCGATCTCGTCGGGCGAGACGCCGGCCGCCCGCTGCGCCGCCGCGATCGCCTGCGCCTGACCGTCCACGGCCGGCGCGGTGAAGCCGACCTTGACCGAGCCGTCGTTGTTGATGGCCGAGCCCCGGATCACGGCGTACACGTGGTCGCGGTCGGCCAGCGCGCGGTCCAGCGGCTTCAGCACCACGATCCCCACGCCGTTGCCGCCCACCGTCCCCTGCGCCCGGGCGTCGAACGCGCGGCAGCGCCCGTCGGGCGAGTGCACGCCGCCCTCGGCGTACACGTATCCCGTCTTCTGCTGGCTGGCGACCTGCGCCGCGCCCGCCAGCGCCATGTCGCACTCGCCGCGGAGCAGGCTCTGGCAGGCCAGGTGCACCGCCACCAGCGAGGTGGAGCACGCGGTCTGCACGTTCACGCTGGGCCCACGCAGCCCCAGCTTGTAGGAGACGCGGGTGGGAAGGAAGTCCTTCTCGTTCCCCAGCCGGATGGCGGTGTGGCCGGTGTTCCGGACCACCTCGGGGTCCGCGTAGGCGTTCATCCAGTAGCCGTTCTGCCCCGCGCCGGCGAATACGCCGATCGATCCCCCATACCGCCGCGGGTCGTAGGCGGCGTCCTCGAGCGCCTCCCAGGCGCACTCCAGGAAGATGCGGTGCTGGGGATCGGTGATCTCGGCCTCGCGCGGGCCCACGTCGAAGAAGGCGGCGTCGAAGCGCTCGATGCCGTCGAGGACGCCCTTGGCCCGGACGTAGGCGGGATCGCGGAGCAGCTCGGCGGGCACCCCCGCCGCGAGGAGCTCGTCGTCGGAGAAGAAGGAGACGGACTCGATCCCCGCGCGGACGTTCCGCCAGAGCGCGTCGACGCTGTCGGCGCCGGGGAAGCGGCCGGCCCAGCCGATGATGGCGACGTCGCGGCCCCGCTCCCCCGCCGGCTCCGCGGGGGAGCCCGGCGCCGGATCGGTCGCGGCGGCGCCGCCCAGCACCTCGGCCAGCGACTGCACGGTGGGGTGCCGGAAGATCTGCATCAGCGGCACGTGGCGCCCCAGCACCTCCGACAGGCGGTGCTGCGCGCGCAGCGCCAGCAGCGAGTGGCCGCCCAGGTCGAAGAAGTTGCTGCGCAGCCCCACCTTCTCCACCCCCAGCACCTCGGCCCACACGCCGGCCACGGCGCGGGTGAGCTCCGACTGCGGCGCGGCATAATCGGCGTCGGCGTCGGCCCGCGGCGCCTCGGGCGCGGGAAGGGCGGCCCGGTCGATCTTGCCGGTGGGGCTCAGCGGCAGGCGCTCCAGCCACACCCACGCGGCCGGCACCATGTAGGCGGGCAGCCGCTCCTCCAGGTGGGCGCGCAACGCGGCCGCGTCGGCGGAGGCGCCGGGCTTCGCCGCCACGTAGGCGACCAGCCGCCGGTCGCCGGGCGCGTCCTCGCGCACCACGGTCACGCTCTCCAGCACCGCCGGGTGCGCCCGCAGCACGGCGTCGATCTCGCCCAGCTCGATGCGGAAGCCGCGCACCTTCACCTGGTGGTCGCGGCGGCCCAGGAACTCCAGCGCGCCGGTCCGGCCGCGCCGCACCTGGTCGCCCGTGCGGTACAGCCGCGCCCCGGGAACGCCGCCGTGCGGGTCGGGGACGAAGCGCTCGGCCGTCAGCGCCGGGCGGTTCCAGTATCCCCGCGCCAGCCCCGCCCCGCCCAGGTACAGCTCGCCGGGGACGCCCACCGGCGTCAGCCGTCCGCGGGCGTCCACCACGTGCGCCTGCGTGTTGGCGATCGGCCCGCCGATCGACGGCATCCGCTCGCCGCGCGGGATCTCCGCGCCCGTCGAGTAGGTGGTGTCTTCCGAGGGGCCGTACAGGTTCAGCACCCGCCGCACGCCGGTGCGCGCGTACACCTCTTCCACCAGCGTTCCCGGGAGCGGCTCGCCCGCCAGGTTCACCGTGCGCACCGACGCCGGCACGCCGCCCGTCCGCACCAGCTCCGCCAGCCCCGAGGGAACGGTGTTCACCAGCCGCACCCGCTCCGCCGCGGCCAGCCGCGGCAGCTCCAGGACGTTCTCGGCCAGCACCACGCACCCGCCCCACGCCAGCGTCACGAACAGCTCGAAGACGGAGAGGTCGAAGCACACCGAGGTCGACGCGAGGACCGCCTCGAACTCCTCGGGCTCGAACACCTCGCGCGCCCAGCAGGCGAACGCCACCGCGCTGCGGTGCTCGATCGCCACCCCCTTCGGTCGGCCGGTGGAGCCGGAGGTGTAGATCACGTAGGCCAGGTTCCCCGGCATCGCCAGCCGCGGCGGCGCCTCGTGGCGCTCGCCCAGCTCCAGCGAGACGACGGGGACGTCGCCCGCGCACTCCGCGACCGCCTCGTCGCCCAGCACCACGGCCACGCCGGCGTCCTGCAGCATGTACGTCTGCCGGTCGCGCGGATACGCGGGGTCCACGGGGACGTAGGCGCCGCCCGCCTTCATCACCCCCAGCAGTCCCGCCACCAGCGCCGGCGTCCGCCGCGCGCACACCCCCACGCGCACCTCGGGGCCCACGCCGCGCGCCCGCAGCTCGGCGGCGACCGCGTTGGCCCGCGCGTCCAGCCGCGCGTAGCTCCACGTCTCCTCGCCCCACACCACCGCGTCCGCGTCGGGCGTGCGCGCGGCCTGCGCCTCGAACAGCTCGTGCAGGCATTCCGCCTGGGCGTACGGCGACGACGTGGCGTTCCACCCCGCCAGCTCGGCCCGCTCGTCCCCGTCCATCAGCGGCAGCTCGGACAGGCGCAGGTCCAGGCTGTGGGGGAGGGTGACGAGCAGGTTCTCCAGGTGGCGGGTGAAGCGCTGGATGGTGGCCGCGTCGAAGAGGTCGCTGTTGTACTCGATGGCCGCCGTCATCCCCTCGCCGTCGGCGTTGGCCTGGGCGATGACCAGCATGTCGAACTTCGACGAGCGGTTGTGCGCGTCGAGCGGCGTGAAGGTGAAGCCGGGGGCCCGCAGCGTGGGCATGCGCGCGTCGTGGAACGCGAACATGACCTGGAAGACGGGGGGATAGCTCAGGTTGCGCGGCGGCCGCACCGCGTCGACGATCATCTCGAACGGCGTGTCCTGGTGGCCGTACGCCCCCAGGCAGGTCTGCCGCACCTCGGCCAGCAGCTCGCGCACGGTGGGGTCGCCATGCATCCGCGTGCGCAGCGGCAGGGTGTTGAGGATCATCCCCAGCAGCCCCTCGGCCTCGCGCCAGCGCCGGTTGGCCAGCACGGTGCCCACCACCACGTCGTCCTGCCCGGTGTAGCGGTGCAGCAGCGCGTTGAAGCCGGCCAGCGCCGCCATGAACAGCGTCACCCCCTCGTGCCGCCCCATCTCCTGGAGCGCCGCCACGGTGGGGCCGGAGAGGCGCAGGAACTCCTCGCCCCCCTGGAAGCGCTGCACCGGCGGCCGCGGGCGGTCGGTGGGCAGCTCCAGGACGGCGGGCGCCCCGGCGAGCTGCTCCTTCCAGTAGGCCAGCTGCTCCTCCAGCACCGGCCCGTCCACCCACTTGCGCTGCCACGCCGCGTAGTCGGCGAACTGGATGGGAAGCTCGGGGAGCTCCACCGGCCGCCCCTCGACGAACGCCGAGAACGCGCCCAGCAGGTCGCCCATCAGCACGCCCTCGGCCCAGCCGTCGTGCACCAGGTGGTGCTCGGCCTGCACGGCCACGTGCTCGTCGGGCCCCAGCCGCAGCAGCACCACGCGGATCAGCGGCCCGTGGGTGAGGTCGAAGCGCTTGCGCCCCACCTCGAGGATGATCCGCTGCACCTCGGCCTCGCGCTCCGCCTCGGGGAGGCCCGAGAGGTCGACGAGGGGGACCTCCACCGTCGCCGACGGATGGATCACCTGCACCGGCCGACCGTTCACCGCGGGGAAGGTGGTGCGGAGCACCTCGTGGCGCTGCACCAGCGCGGCGTACGACTGCTCGATGGCCTCGCGGGTGAGGGGCCCGCGGATGCGCAGCGCCCGCGGCACGTGGTAGGCGCTGAGCTCCGGCGCCAGCTGGGTGAGGAACCAGATCCGCTCCTGCGCGAACGACAGCGGCAGCGGCCCGTCGCGGGGCACGCGCCGCAGCTCGGGAAGCGGCGTGCGCGACGCGTCGGTGACCGACTCGGCCAGCTCGGCCAGGGTGCGCGCCTGGAACACCTTCACCAGCGGCAGCTCCACCCCGAACGCGTCGCGGATGCGCGCGATCACCTGGGTGGCCAGCAGCGAGTATCCCCCCAGCTCGAAGAAGCTGTCGTTGACGCCCACCCGCTCCACGCCCAGCACCTGCGCCCAGATCGACGCCAGGATCTCCTCCGCCGGCGTGCGGGGGGCCACGTAGGCGGCGCTGCTCTCCTCGCGCGGCCGCTCGGTGGCGGGAAGCGCGCGCGCGTCCACCTTCCCACCCGGCGTCATCGGCAGCGCGTCCAGCCGCACGACGAGCGAGGGGACCATGTACTCGGGGAGGCTCTGCCCCAGGAAGGCGCGCACCTCGGCCGTGGTGGGCGCCTCGTCGCCCGCGGGGACGACGAAGGCCGCCAGGTACGGCTCGCCCTCGGGCGACTTGCGCAGTACCACCGCCGCCGTCCGCACCGCGGGGTGGTCGGCGAGGCGGGCCTCGATCTCCTGCAGCTCCACCCGGTAGCCGCGAATCTTGATCTGCCCGTCGCCGCGGCCGGCGAACTCCAGGTCGCCGCCCGGGAGGACGCGCGCGAGGTCGCCGGTGCGATACAGCCGCGCGCCCGGCTCGGCCGCGAAGGGATCGGGAACGAAGCGCTCGGCGGTGAGCGCGGGGCGGTCCAGGTAGCCGCGGGCCAGCCCCGCGCCGCCCAGGTACAGCTCGCCCGGCACGCCGACGGGGGACGGCTCGCCGGCGGCGTCCAGCACGTAGGCCCGGGCGCCGCGCACCGGCCCGCCGATCGGCACCTCGCGCCCCGACGCGGCGTCCCACGCCGCCAGGTCGCGCAGCGTGGCCACCACGGTGGCCTCGGTGGGGCCGTAGGTGTTCACCAGCCGCACGCCGGGCCCGGCCACGCGCTGCCACCGCGCCACCCGCTCGTTCAGCGCCCGCTCGCCGCCGATGATCACCAGGCGCACGCTCGGCGGGATCGGCGACGAGCCGCCGTCCTCCAGCGCGCCCGCCAGCTCGTGCCAGTAGGCGGTGGGGAGGTTGACGACGGTGACGCCCTCGCGGGCGCACGCCTCCCAGAAGAGCGCGGGCGAGCCCAGCATGGCGTCGTCGCGCAGCACCAGAGCGGCGCCCGACACCAGCGCCGGGAAGATCTCCTCGATGCTCGCGTCGAAGCTCACCGAGGCGAACTGCAGCAGGCGGTCCTCCGGCCCGATCGCGTACTGCGCGGCGGCGGTCTCGGTGTAGGCCCGCATCGACCGGTGCTCCACCAGCACGCCCTTGGGCCGGCCGGTGGATCCCGAGGTGTAGATCACGTACGCGGCGTCGTTCCCGCCGCCCAGCGGGGCCGGATCGTGCGACGGCGCGCCGTCCTCGTCCCCCCAGGCACCGTCGAGCGCGACCACGGCGGGGACGTGGGCGGAGAGATCGCCGACCAGCGGCTCGTCCGCCACCAGCACGGCCGCGCCCGAGTCGCGGAGGATGTGGGCGAGGCGCTCGGCGGGGGCGCGCGGGTCCAGCGGCACGTACGCCGCGCCCGACTTGAGGATGCCCAGCAGCCCGGCGATCATCCGCGGCGAGCGGTTGGCCAGCAGCGCCACCCGCGTCTCCGTCCCCACGCCCCGCGCGCGGAGGTTATGCGCCAGGCGGTTGGCGGTCGCGTTCAGCTCGCCGTAGGTGAGGGCGACGCGTCCCTGCCGCACCGCCACCGCATCGGGCGACGCGTGGGCCTGGGACTCGATCAGATGGTGCACCCCGGGACGGTCGGTCGCGGGGACGGGACCGGTGTCGTTGATCTCCACCAGCAGCGCGTGCCGCTCGGCCGCGTCCAGCAGGGGGATGCGGCCCAGCGGCGCGTCGGGATCGGCCACGGCGCCCTCGAGCAGCGCGGCCAGGTGCCCCAGCAGGCGCTCGATGGTGGTGTCGTCGAAGAGGTCGGTGTCGTACTGCAGGGTCAGGCGGAGGCCGTCCGTCTCCTCCACCCACAGCGTCAGGTCGAAGTTGGACCCGGTGCTTTCCACCGGCAGCGCCCGCACGGTGAGGTCGCGCGCCCGCAGCGCCGGCACCGGCGTGTTCTGCAGGACGAACATCACCTGGAAGAGCGGGGTGTGGCTCAGCGTGCGCTCGGGGTTCACCGCTTCGAGCACCTTCTCGAACGGCACCTCCTGGTGCGCGTACGCGTCGAGCGTGACGTCGCGCACGTGCGCCAGCAGCGTGCGGAAGGTGTCGTCGGCGCTCACGCCGGCGCGCAGCACCAGGTTGTTGAGGAAGAAGCCGAAGAGCGGCTCCACCTCGGCGCGCGTGCGGTTGGCGATGAAGGTGCCGACCCGGACGTCGTCCTGGCCGGTGTAGCGGTTGAGGAGGGAGACGAAGCCCGCCAGGAGCGCCATGAAGGGGCTCGCGCCGGAACCCAGCGCCAGCCGCTCCAGCTTCTCCACCAGGGCGGACGGAAGGCTCTGCCGGACGACGGCGCCGCGGCCGCTGCGGACGGGGCCGCGCGGGCGGTCGGTGGGGAGCTGCAGCAGCGGCTGCGGCCCGCCCAGCCGGTCCACCCAGTAGCGCAGCTCGACCTCCAGCACGTCGCCCTGCAGCCACTCGCGCTGCCAGCGGCAGAAGTCGGAGTACTGCACGGCCAGCGGCGCCAGCGGCGACGGCTCGCCCGCCAGGAACGCCCGGTACAGCTCCGCCACCTCGCCCACCAGCACGCCCAGCGACCACCCGTCCGACACGATGTGGTGCATCGTGAGCAGCAGCGTGTGGTCCTCGGGGCCGCTGCGGACGAGCATGGCCCGGAAGAGCGGGCCGGCGGCCAGGTCGAACGGCCGCTCGCTCTCCTCGGCGACCAGCCGGGCGGCGCGGGCCTCGCGCTCGTCCTCGGCAGCCGGCTCCAGATCGACGAAGTGCAGCGGGCAGCTGCCCGTCGGGGCGATCTTCTGCACCGGGCGCCCGCCGACGGACGCGAAGGTGGTGCGCAGCGTCTCGTGCCGGCGCACGACCTCGTCCAGCGCGTCCTGCAGCGCGCGCACGTCCAGCGGCCCGGCCAGGTGCAGCGGCCGGGCGATGTTGTTGCTTGCCGTGCCGGGGTGCATCTGCTCCACGAACCACAGCCGCTCCTGCGCGAACGAGAGCGGCGCCTCGCCGTCGTGCGGCCGCGCCACGATCGGCGGCGGCGCCGGCCGGTCCGTCCGCCGCGCGGCATCGATGCGCTCCGCCAGCCCGGCGACCGTGGGACGCTCGAACAGAGCGCGCACGGGGAGCTCGATGCGGAACACGTCGCGGAGCCGGCTCACCACGCGGGTGGCCAGCAGCGAGTGTCCGCCCAGCTCGAAGAAGTTGGATTCGCGACCGACCCGCTCCACGCCCAGCATCTCGGCGTAGATCCCTGCGAGCACCTCCTCCGTCGGCGTGCGCGGCGGCGTGACCTCGTCCGCCGCGGCGTGCCCCCACTCCGGCGCGGGGAGCGCGTTACGGTCGATCTTGCCGCTGCCGGTGAGCGGCAACCGGTCCAGCAGGACGAACGCGGCGGGCACCATGTAGGCGGGAAGCCGCGCCTCCAGGTACGCGCGCAGGTCGGCGGCATCCGTCTCGGACTGCGCGACTACGTACGCAACCAGCCGCACGTCCCCGCCGTGTTTGCGCGATACGACGACGGCCTCCGCCACCGCGGGGTGCGTTCCCAGCACGGTGCCGATCTCGCCCAGCTCGACGCGGAAGCCGCGCACCTTCACCTGGTGGTCGGTCCGGCCGAAGTACTCCAGCTCGCCATCCGCCCGCCAACGCACCCGGTCCTGCGTGCAATACATCCGCGCGCCCGGGGTCGGGCTGAACGGATCGGGGATGAAGCGCTCCGCCGTCAGCGCCGGACGCGCCGCGTAGCCGCGCGCCAGCCCGTCGCCCGCCAGGTACAGCTCACCCGCGACGCCGACCGGCACCGGGTTGAGATTCGCGTCCAGCACGTAGGCGCGTGTCCCCGGCAGCGGCCGGCCGATGCGCACCTCCGCGGCGCCCTTCGGCACCAGCGAGTAGGTCGAGTAGGTGGTGTCCTCGGTGGGGCCGTAGACGTTCCCCACCTTCTCCACCGTCCCCAGCCCGTACAGCCCCTGCGCCAGGTCGCTGGTGAGCGCCTCGCCGGCCAGGTTCAGCGTCCGCAGGCTCGCGGGGATGGCACCCATCCGCAGCAGCTCGGCCGCGGCGGTGGGCACCATGCTCGCGTAGGTGACGGGCTCGGAGACATCCGCCAGCTCGAGGGCGTTCTCCACCAGCACGCCCGTCCCGCCCCAGCACAGC
>DASUYB010000002.1 GCA_036377595.1 Longimicrobium sp.
TGGCGGCGCGGTTCGCGGCGGCCGGCGTGCCGGTGCTCGACCCCGCCGACGAAGCGGCGTGGGCGCATCTGCCCGCCGCCGATCCGCGGCCGGCGGGGCTCTCGCCCGACCACCTCGCCTACGTCATCTACACCTCGGGGAGCACCGGGCGTCCCAAGGGCGTGACGGTGCCGCACCGCGGCGTGGTGAGCCTGCTGGCCGACGTGCAGCGCCGCGCGCCGATCGGCGGGGGCGACGGGTGCAGCCTGTGGACCAGCACCAGCTTCGACGTCTCGGTCTACGAGATCTTCTCCGCGTTGCTGGCCGGCGGGCGGCTCTGCATCCCGCAGGGCGAAGCGCGGCTGGAGGCGGGCGCCTTCCTGGACTGGATGGAGGCGCGCGAGGTCGGCAGCGCCTACCTGCCGCCGTACTTCCTCCCCGAGCTGCGCGAGCGCGTCTGCCGCTCGCCCGGTCGAAGCCGGCTGCACCGCCTGCTGGTGGGGGTGGAGCCGATCGCCGAGCCGCTGCTGGCGGAGATCCGGCGGAGCGTCCCCGGGCTGCGGATCGTCAACGGCTACGGGCCCACGGAGACCACCATCTGCGCCACCCTCCACGACGTGCCCCTCGCGGCGCGTGGCGAGCGGGTGACGCCGATCGGCGCGCCGGCGGCCAACACCCGCGTGTTCGTGCTGGACGGGCGGATGCGGCCGGTGCCGGTCGGCGTCGTGGGCGAGCTGTACGTGGGGGGCGTAGGCGTGGCGCGCGGATACCTGGACCGCCCGGCGCTGACCGCGGAGCGCTTCGTCCCCGACCCGCTCTCGGGCGAGCCGGGCGCGCGGCTGTACCGCACGGGCGACCTGGGCCGCTGGCTGCCGGAGGGGGCGCTGGCGTTCGCCGGGCGCACCGACGCGCAGGTGAAGATCCGTGGCTTCCGCGTGGAGCCGGGCGAGATCGAGGCGCGGCTGGTGGAGCACGCGGCGGTGCGAGAGGCCGTGGTCGTGGCGCGAGAGGACGCGCCGGGCGACAAGCGGCTGGTGGCGTACGTGGTCGGCGACGAGACCGGGGCGGACCTGCTCCGCGCGCACCTGGCCGAGCGGCTCCCGGAGCACATGGTTCCCGCGGCGTACGTGCGGCTGGACGCGATGCCGCTCACGCCCAGCGGCAAGGTAGACCGCAGGGCGCTCCCCGCTCCCGACGCGGACGCGTTCGCCGTGCGTGCGTACGAGGCGCCCGCCGGCGAGACGGAGGAGGCGGTCGCGGGGATCTGGGCGGAGCTCCTCGGCGTGGAGCGGGTAGGCCGCCACGACCACTTCTTCCAGCTGGGCGGGAACTCCCTGCTGGCCATCCGGCTCGTGTTCCGGATCAGGCGGGAGATGGACGTGGAGCTCGCGGTGGGCGACGTCTTCGAAAAGCCCGAGCTTTCCCTGCTGGCCCAGCACCTCCGCGACGCACAGCTGGCCCAGTTCGATCCGGGCCAGATCCAGGAGCTGCTCGCGCTGGCCCGCGCCGCCGACGTGGGATGACCGATCAGCCCTTCACCGCAATGAACTGCCCGCAGAGCCGATGAACCCGACGCTGTCGATCGCCGAAGTCGAACGGATCCTCAAGCTGGCGCGCGCCGCCAGCCTGGAGCGCAGCGCGCCGAAGAGCTCTCCCATCGTGCCGGTGGAGCGGGGCGGGCGGCTGGCGCTCTCCTTCGCCCAGCAGCGGCTCTGGTTCCTGGAACAGCTGGGGGAGCTGGGGAGCACCTACCACATCCCGCTGCAGCTGCGGCTGCGGGGGGCGCTGGACCGTGCGGCGCTGGCGCGCGCCCTGGAGCGCATCGTGGCGCGGCACGAGTCGCTGCGCACGGTGTTCGTGCCGGTGGACGGCGAGCCGGAGCAGCGCATTCTGCCGGTGGAGGCGAGCGGCTTCGGGCTGGTGGAGCACGACCTGCGCGGCGAGCCGCACGCCGAAGCAGAGGTGGAGCGCCTGGTGGCCCGCGAGGCGGACGCGCCCTTCGACCTCGAACGGGGGCCGCTGGTCCGCGCGCGCCTGGTCCGCCTGGCGGACGACGACCACCTGCTGCTGGTGACCATGCACCACGTGGTTTCCGACGCGTGGAGCATGGGGGTGTTCACCCGGGAGCTGAGCACGCTGTACGCGGCGTTCAGCCAGGGGCATCCCGATCCGCTCCCCGCGCTCCCGGTGCAGTACGCCGACTACGCTGCCTGGCAGCGGCGGTGGGTGGAAGGCGAGGTGCTGGACGCGCAGGCGGCGTACTGGACGCGGACGCTCGCCGGCGCGCCGGAGCTGCTGGAGCTCCCCACCGACCACGCGCGTCCCGCCCGGCAGGACCACGCGGGCGCCGCCCTGCGCGTGGAGCTGGGCCGGGAGCTGACGGCGGGGCTCACGGCGCTCGGCCACCGCCACGGCACTACCCTCTACATGACGGTGCTGGCCGGGTGGGCCGCGGTGCTCGCCCGGCTCTCGGGCCAGGACGACGTGGTCGTCGGCACCCCGTCGGCGAACCGCGCGCGGCCCGAGGTGGAGGATCTGATCGGCTTCTTCGTCAACACGCTGGCGCTGCGGGTGGACCTCTCCGCCCGGCCCGGCGTGGCGGAGCTGCTGGCGCAGGTGAAGACGCGCGCGCTGGAGGGGCAGCGGAACCAGGACATCCCGTTCGAGCAGGTGGTCGAGCGCCTGCGTCCCGCGCGGAGCCTGGCGTACAGCCCGCTCTTCCAGGTGATGTTCGCCTGGCACAACGCGCCGGGCGGCGCGCTGGAGCTGCCGGGGCTGCAACTGTCCCCCGCGGACGCCGGCGCGCGCGCCACGGCCAAGTTCGACCTGCTGCTGTCGCTGGGGGAGGCCGGCGGGCAGCTCGTGGGCGCCGTGGAGTACGCCACCTCCCTCTTCGAGCGCTCGACGGTGGAGCGCTGGGTGGGCTACCTGCGCGCGGTGCTGGAGGGGATGGCGGCGGACGACGGCCGGAGCGTGGACCGCATCCCGATCCTCCCCGAAGCCGAGCGCGCCCTGGTGCTGCGGGAGTTCAACGACACGCGGCGGGAGTACCCGCGCGACGTGTGTGTCCATGAGCTGTTCGAGGCGCAGGTCGCGCGCACGCCCGGCGCGGTGGCGGTTGGGTTCGAAGGCGAGCGGGTGACGTACGCGGAGCTGAACGCGCGGGCGAACCGGCTGGCGCACCACCTCCGCGCGCTGGGCGCCGGTCCGGACGTGCGCGTGGGGATCTGCATGGAGCGCAGCGTGGAGATGGTGGTGGGGCTGCTCGGCATCCTCAAGGCCGGCGGCGCCTACGTTCCGCTCGACGCCAGCTATCCGGTGGACCGGCTCCGCAACATGCTCGAGGACAGCGCTCCGGCCGTCCTCCTGACGCACCCGCCGCAGGCCGCCACCGCCGCCGCGCTGTCGGCGGGGTCCGCCATCCCGGTCCTCGATCTCACCGGCGACGCGGCGTGGGCGGACCAGCCGGAGACGAATCCCGGCCGGGAGGGGCTCGGACCGCAGAACCTGGCGCACGTGCTTTTTACCTCGGGCTCCACCGGGCGCCCCAAGGGGGTGATGCTGGAGCACGGGAGCCTGGTGAACCGGCTGGCGTGGATGCAGGACCGGTACGGGATGGAGCCCGGCGAGGCGCTGCTGCAGAAGACGCCGTTCTCCTTCGACGTCTCGTTCTGGGAGTTCTTCTGGCCGCTGATGGTGGGCGCCCGGCTGGTGATGGCGCGCCCCGGCGGCCACCGCGACCCGGCGTACCTGGCCGCCACGATCCAGGCGGAGCGGATCACCACGGCGCACTTCGTCCCCTCGATGCTGCAGCTCTTCCTGGAGCACCCGGCGGCGGAGCGCTGCACGGGGCTCCTCAGGGTGCCGGTGAGCGGCGAGGCGGTCTCCGCGGCGCTGGTGCGGCAGTTCCACCGGCGGCTCCCCGGCGTGGGTCTGTACAACCAGTACGGGCCCACCGAGTCGGGCGAGGTGACCGAGTGGGCGTGCGACCCCGGCGCGGAGCGCGTTTCCATCGGCCGGGCGATCCACAACTCGGCGGTCTACGTGCTGGACCGTGCCGGCGAGCCGGTGCCCGTGGGGGTGGCCGGCGAGCTGTTCATCGGCGGCGTTGCGGTGGCGCGTGGGTACCTGGGCCGGCCGCGGCTGACGGCGGAGCGCTTCGTCCCCGATCCCTTCGGCGAGCCGGGCGCGCGGCTGTACCGCACCGGCGACCTGTGCCGGTGGGTGGAAGTGCGAGGGTGCGAAAGTGCGAAGGTGCGAAAGTCTGACGGTGACGACAATTCGCGCGAGGCCGATTCTACTCTCGCACTCTCGCACTCTCGCACTTTCGCACTGGAGTACCTGGGGCGCACCGACTTCCAGGTGAAGATCCGTGGCTTCCGCGTGGAGCCCGGCGAGATCGAGGCGCGGCTCGCCGCGCACCCGGGCGTGCGCGAGGCGGTGGTGCTCGCGCTGGACGACGGGGCCGGCGGGAAGCGGCTGGTGGCGTACTTCGTGGGCGAGGCGCTGGAGAGCGAGGCGCTCCGTGCGCACCTCTCCGGGCAGCTGCCGGAGTACATGGTTCCCGCGGCGTTCGTGCGGCTGGAGACGCTTCCGCTGACTCCCAACGGAAAGCTGGACCGCAGGGCGCTTCCCGCTCCCGACGCGGACGCGTTCGCCGTGCGCGACTACGAGGCGCCGGTGGGGGAGACGGAGCAGGCGCTGGCGGAGATCTGGTCGGAGCTGCTGGGAGTGGAGCGGGTGGGCCGCGGCGACCACTTCTTCGCGCTGGGCGGGCACTCGCTGCTGGCGGTGCGCGTCGTCTCGCGGGTGCGGCAGGCGCTGGGCGTGGAGGCGGAGATCGGTGACCTCTTCCTCCGGCCGGTGCTGGCGGACTTCGCGCGTGGGCTGGAGACGGCCGCGCGGGCCGAGGCGCCGGCGATCACGCCCGTGGACCGGACCGCGCCGATCCCGCTCTCGTTCGCCCAGCAGCGGCTGTGGTTCCTGGAGCGGCTGGGGGATCTGGGCGGGACGTACCACATCCCCACTCGCCTGCGGCTGAAGGGCGAGCTGGACCGGGATGCGCTGGCGGGCGCGCTGGACCGGATCGTCGCCCGCCACGAGGCGCTGCGCACCACCTTCGCGGAGGTGGACGGCGTCCCCGAGCAGCGGATCGCGCCGGGGGAGGCGAGCGGGTTCGCCCTGGTCGAACACGACCTGAGCGGGGCGGCCGACGCGGAAGCCGAGCTCGAGAGGTGGATGGACGAGGAGGCGCGCACGCCCTTCGACCTGGAGCGCGGCCCGCTGATCCGCGGGCGCCTCATCCGGCTGGCCGCGGACGATCACGTGCTGCTCGTCACGATGCACCACATCGTCAGCGACGGCTGGTCGATGGGGGTGCTCTTCGGCGAGCTCTCCGCGCTCTACGCCGCCTTCCGCCGCGGCGAGCCGGATCCGCTTCCCGGGCTGCCGGTCCAGTACGCGGACTACGCGGCCTGGCAGCGGGGGTGGGTCGAGGGCGAGCTGCTGGAGCGGCAGGCGAGCTACTGGGCGCGGGCGCTGGCGGGCGCCCCCGAGCTGCTGGAGCTGCCCACCGACCGTGCGCGTCCGCGGAAGCAGGACTTCGCCGGCGACTCGGTGGACGTGGAGCTGGACGAGGCGCTGACCGCGGCGCTGAAGGCGCTCTCGCAGCGGCACGGCGCCACGCTGTTCATGACGCTGCTCGCCGGCTGGGCGACGGTGCTCGCGCGGCTCTCGGGCCAGGACGACGTGGTGATCGGCACCCCGTCGGCGAACCGGGGGCGGCGCGAGATCGAGGAGCTGATCGGCTTCTTCGTGAACACGCTGGCGCTGCGCGTGGACCTCTCGGGCGCGCTCACCGTGGCGGAGCTGGTGCGGCAGGTGCGGGCGCGGGCGCTGGAGGCGCAGCAGAACCAGGACATCCCCTTCGAGCAGGTGGTGGAGCGGGTGCAGCCGGCGCGCAGCCTGGCGCACACGCCGCTCTTCCAGGTGATGTTCGCCTGGCAGAACGCCTCGGAGGGCCGGCTGGAGCTCCCCGGCCTCAGGCTGGGGGGCGTGGGCTCGGCGTCGCAGCCGACGGCGAAGTTCGACCTGTCGCTCTCGCTGGGCGAGGCAGGCGGGCGCATCGTGGGGAGTGCCACGTACGCCACGGCGCTGTTCGAGCGCGCGACCGTGGAGCGCTGGCTGGGCTACCTGCGGCGCGTGCTGGAGGAGATGGCCGCGGACGAGAGCCGGCCGGTGGGGCGGCTGGCGCTCGTGCCGGAGAGCGAGCGCTCCCGGGTGCTGGAGGAGTGGAGCCGCACGGAGGCGGCGGAGCCAGGCGAATCGTGCGTGCACGCGCTCTTCGAGGCCCAGGTGGCGCGCACGCCCGACGCGGAGGCCGTGGTCTTCGACCGTGACCGCCTCACCTACGCCGCGCTGAACGCGGCCGCCAACCGGCTGGCGCGGCGGCTCCGCGGGGCCGGCGTGGGCCCCGAGGCGCGCGTGGGCGTGATGCTGGAGCGCTCCGCCGAGCTGGTGGTCGCGCTCCTGGCGGTGCTGAAGGCCGGCGGTGCATACCTCCCGCTCGACCCGGCGCTTCCCGCCGCCCGCCGCGCCGCGCTGGCGGCCGACGCGGGCGCCGGCGTGCTGGTGACGCGCGAGCCGGCGCTGGAGGGCTTCGCCGGGACGATCGTCTCCCCGGAGGAGGCGGAGGGGGAGGACGGGAGCGACCTCGCACTCGACGTCCCGGCTGCCGCGCTGGCGTACGTCATCTACACCTCCGGCTCCACCGGCACGCCCAAGGGCGTGGGCGTGGCGCACGCCGAGGCCGCCGCGCACTGCCGCGCGGCGGCGGCGGCGTACGGGCTGACGCCGGCGGACCGGGTGCTGCAGTTCGCCGCGGTGGGCTTCGACGTCTCGCTGGAGCAGATGCTGGCGCCGC
This sequence comes from Longimicrobium sp., assembly GCA_036377595.1. Taxonomy (NCBI): domain Bacteria; kingdom Pseudomonadati; phylum Gemmatimonadota; class Longimicrobiia; order Longimicrobiales; family Longimicrobiaceae; genus Longimicrobium; species Longimicrobium sp. Next base: position 6,902 of record DASUYB010000002.1, read on the forward strand.
TCGCGGCCGGCGCCTGCGTGGTCGTGCGCGGGAGCGAGGTCCCGACGCCGCTGGAGCTGGCGCGGCAGGCGGCGGCGCAGGGACTCACCGTCATCAACCCCCCGACGGCGTACTGGCACCAGCTGGCGGCGGACGCGGCCGCGCTGGAGCTGCTCGCCCGCAGCGTGCGGCTGGTGATCGCCGGCGGCGAGGCGATGAGCCCGGCGGCGGCGCGCGGGTGGTCGGCCGGCCCCGCGGCCGGCGTGCGGCTGCTGAACGCCTACGGTCCCACCGAGGCGGTGGTCACCTGCACGGCGTACGACGTGCCGCCCACGCTGCCGGAGGGGGCGGTGCACGTTCCCGTGGGACGGCCCCTCCCTGGGCGCGCGGCGTACGTGCTGGACGAGTCGGGCGAGCCGGCCCCGCTGGGGGTGCCCGGCGAGCTGTGCATCGGCGGGACGCTGGCGCGCGGCTACCTGGGGCGCCCGGCGGCGACGGCGGCGGCGTTCGTCCCCGACCCGTTCTCCCCGGCGCCCGGCGCCCGGATGTACCGCACCGGCGACCGCGCCCGCTGGAGGTTCGAAAACGCGGAAGTGCGGGAGTGCGGAAGTGCGCTGGATCCACGCGAGGACGAACGCACTCCCGCACTCGCGCACTCCCGCACCGCGGTTCTGGAGTTCCTGGGACGGCGCGACCACCAGGTGAAGATCCGCGGCTACCGCATCGAGCCGGGCGAGATCGAGGCGCGGCTGGCCGAGCATCCCGGCGTGCGCGAGGCGGTAGTGCTGGCGCGCGAGGACACGCCGGGCGACAGGCGGCTGGTGGCGTACGTGGTCGGCGGCGAGGCCGCGTCGGCCGAGGCGCTGCGGGCGCACCTGGGCGCGGCGCTCCCGGCGTACATGGTGCCGTCGGCGTTCGTGCGGCTCGACGCGTTCCCGCTCACGCCCACCGGGAAGCTGGACCGCCGGGCCCTCCCCGCACCGGCGGGCGACGCCCATGCGGCGCTGGAGTACGAGGCCCCGGTGGGGAAGGTGGAGCAGGGGCTCGCCGAGATCTGGGCGGAGCTGCTGGGCGTGGAGCGGGTGGGGCGTGGAGACGACTTCTTCATGCTGGGCGGACACTCGCTCCTGGCGGTGCAGATGATCTCGCGGGTGCGGCAGGCGATGGAGGTCGAGCTCGCGCTGGGCGCCGTGTTCGAGAGCCCCGCGCTCTCCGCGCTCGCCGAGCGGATCCTGCACCTGCGGCTGGCCCGGTTCGACCCCGAAACCCTTGCCCGGCTCGCGCAGCTCGTGCGCGAGCCCGGCGCGCGGACCACCTGACGCCACCTTGCCCGTACACCGCTTCCCAGGCACATGTCCTCGAACACGCTGAACCTTTCCCCCGCCGAGCTCCTGGCGCTCCTCGAGCTGGCCGAGGCCACCGCCCCCGTGCAGGCCGCGGCGATGGTGTCGCGGATCGAGCCGGCGGACCGGAGCGGACCGCTGCCGCTGTCCTTCGCGCAGTGGCGGCTCTGGTTCCTGGATCAGCTCGGGATCCCCGGCGCGGTCTACCACATCCCGACCCGCATGCGGCTGAGGGGCGAGCTGGACCGGAACGCGCTGTACCGCGCGCTGGACCGGCTCGTCGCCCGGCACGAGGCGCTGCGCACCACCTTCGGCACGGTGGACGGCGAGCCGGTGCAGCGGATCGCGCCGGCGGAGGAGAGCCCCTTCGAGCTCGCCGAGCACGACCTCCGCGGCTACGCGGAGGCCGGGGCGGAGCTTCGCCGGCTGCTGGAGGAGGAGGCGGGCGCGGCGTTCGACCTGGCACGCGGGCCGCTGATCCGCGGGTGCCTGATCCGCCTGGCGGACGATGACCAGGTGCTGCTCATCACCATGCACCACATCGTCTCCGACGGGTGGAGCATGGGGGTGTTCACCCGCGAGCTGAGCGCTCTCTACGCCGCCTTCCGCGACGGCGAGCCGGATCCGCTTCCCGCGCTGCCGATCCAGTACGCCGACTACGCGGTGTGGCAGCGGCGCTGGGTCGACGGCGAGGTGCTGAAGGCGCAGGCGGAGTACTGGAAGGAGACGCTGGCCGGCGCGCCGGAGCTGCTGGAGCTGCCCACCGACCACCCGCGGCCGGCGCGGCAGGACTTCGCCGGCCGCGCCGTCTGGATCGAGCTGGAGCCGGAGCTGGCGGCGGGGCTGAAGGCGCTGGGCCAGCGGCACGGGAGCACGCTGTACATGACGTTCCTGGCCGCGTGGGCGGTGGTGCTGAGCCGTCTCTCGGGACAGGAGGAGGTGCTGGTCGGCACCCCGGTGGCGGGCCGCGGGCGGGCCGAGATCGAGGGGCTGATCGGTTTCTTCGTGAACACCCTGGTGGTGCGCGTGGACCTGTCGGGAGCACCCACGGTGGCGGAGCTGCTGCGGCGGGTGAAGGAGCGGGCGCTCGAGGCGCAGGATCACCAGGACATTCCCTTCGAGCAGGTGGTGGAGCTGCTGCAGCCGGTGCGCAGCCTGGCGCACACGCCGCTCTTCCAGGTGATGTTCAACTGGCTGAACATGGCCGAGCGCCAGATGGAGCTCTCCGGGCTGGCGCTGGGCCCCGCGGGGGTGGCACCGGCACCGGGGCCGCGGCCGGCACCGGCCGCGGAGCCGGGCGCGCCCTCGGAGGCGTCGGCGCAGTTCGACCTGACGCTCACCCTCGCCGAGCGGGGCGGGCGGATCACCGGCGCCCTGGAGTACGCGACGGCGCTCTTCGAGCCGGAGACGATCGAGCGCCACGTGGCCTACCTGCGGCGGGTGCTGGTGGAGATGGTGGCGGACGAGCGCCGGAGCGTGGCCCGGCTGGAGCTGATGTCCCCCGCGGAGCGGGCGCGGGTCGTCGAGGGGTGGAACGCCACGGAGCTCCCCTGCCCGGACGACGGGTGCGTGCACGAGATCTTCGAGCGGCGGGCGGAGGAGACGCCCGACGCGACGGCGGTGGTCTTCGCGGGCGGCGAGCTCACGTACGCGCAGCTGAACGCCCGCGCCAACCGGCTGGCGCACCGGCTCCGCGCCCTGGGCGTGGGCCCGGACGCGCGCGTGGGCGTCTGCGCCGAACGCACCCCGGAGATGGTGGCGGGGCTCCTCGCCGTGCTCAAGGCGGGCGGGGCGTACGTCCCGCTCGACCCGGCGTACCCGGAGGAGCGGCTGCGCTGGCTGCTCGAGGACAGCGCTCCCGTGGCGGTGCTGGCGCACGGCTCGCTCGCCGGGCGCTTCGCGGGCGCGGGCGTGCCGGTGCTCGGGCTGGACGCCGCCTCGCCCGCCTGGGCGGACGGGCCGGACACGAACCCCGGACGCGGGGCGCTCCTGCCGGAGCACCTGGCGTACGTGATCTACACCTCGGGCTCCACCGGGCGGCCCAAGGGGGTGATGGTCACCCACCGCGCCGTTGGGCGGCAGGCCGCCGCGATCCGGGCGGGCTTCGGCCTCCGGCCGGACGACCGGTCGCTGCAGTTCGCCTCCATCGCCTTCGACGCCTCGGTGGAGGAGATCTTCGGCGCGCTCCTCGCGGGGGCGGCGCTGGTGCTGCGCACCGAGGCGTGGCTGGAGGGCGCGCACGCCTTCTGGGGCCGGTGCGCGGAGAACCGGGTGACGGTGATCGACCTCCCGACCCGCTTCTGGCAGCTCCTGCTCGACGAGCCCTCGGCCGCCATCCCGCCGTGCGTGCGCCTGCTGGCCATCGGCGGCGAGGCGGTGGAGCCGGCGGCGCTGGAGGCCTGGTTCCGCCGCGACGGGCACCGGCCGCCGCTCCTCAACACCTACGGCCCCACCGAGACCACGGTCAACGCCACGCTCCGCGAGATCGCCGGCGACCCCGCCACCTGGCGCTCCATCGGCCGGCCAGTGGCCAACACCCGCGTCTACCTCCTGGACGCGGTGGGCGAGCCGGTGCCGGTGGGGGTGGCGGGAGAGCTGTACATCGGCGGCGGGCAGGTGGCGCGCGGCTACCTGGGCCGTCCGGGGCTGACCGCCGGGCGGTTCGTGCCGGACCCGTTCGCCCGCGAGCGCGGGGCACGCCTGTACCGGACGGGCGACCTGGGGCGGTGGCTCCCGGACGGGTCGATCGAGTTCGTGGGCCGCACCGACTTCCAGGTGAAGATCCGCGGCTTCCGCATCGAGCTGGGCGAGATCGAGGCACGGCTCGCCGAGCACGCGGCCGTGCGCGACGCGGTGGTGCTGGCGCGCGAGGACGCGCCCGGCGACCGGCGGCTGGTGGCGTACTGCGTGGCCGACGAGGGATTGGACGTGGAATCGCTGCGGGCGCACCTGGCCGAGCGGCTGCCGCCGTACATGGTGCCGGCGGCCTTCGTGCGGCTGGATGCGTTCCCGGTCACCGCCGGCGGGAAGGTGGATCGCAGGGCGCTCCCGGCGCCGGAGGGCGACGCGCTCGCCGCGCGCTACGAGGCGCCGGAGGGCGAGACCGAACAGGCGCTGGCCGACATCTGGGCCGAGGTGCTGCGCGTGGAGCGGGTGGGCCGCGGCGACAGCTTCTTCGACCTGGGCGGGCACTCGCTGCTGGCGGTGCAGGTGATCTCGCGGGTGCGGCAGCGGCTGGCGGTGGAGGCCGCGCTGCGCGACCTGTTCGCCCGGCCCGTGCTGGCCGACTTCGCGCGGGGGCTGGAAACCGCGTCCCGCGCCGAGCTGCCGGCGATCGAGCCGGTGGAGCGGGGGGCGGACCTCCCGCTCTCGTTCGCGCAGCAGCGGCTCTGGTTCATCGAACGGCTGGAGGGCGCGGGCGCGGCGTACCTCATCACCGTGCGCCAGCGGCTGCGGGGCGAGCTGGACCGGGCCGCGCTGCGGCGGGCGCTGGACCGGATCGTGGCGCGGCACGAGGCGCTGCGCACCACCTTCGCCGAGGTGGACGGCGCACCGGTGCAGCGGATCGCGCCGGCGGAGGAGAGCCCCTTCCATCTCACGGAGCACGACCTCCGCGGCGGCGCCGAAGGGCCGGCGGAGCTCGGCCGGCTGATGGTGGACGAAGCGCGCGCGCCGTTCGACCTGGCGCGCGGGCCGCTGATCCGCGGCCGGCTGGTGCAGATCGGCGGCGACGACCACGTGCTGCTCGTCACCATGCACCACATCGTCTCCGACGGGTGGAGCGTGGGCGTGTTCACCCGCGAGCTGGGCACCCTCTACGGCGCCTTCCGCGAGAAGCGGCCCGATCCGCTCCCGCCGCTCGCGGTGCAGTACGCCGACTACGCCGCGTGGCAGCGCCGCTGGGTCGAGGGCGAGGTCCTTCGCGAGCAGGCGGAGTACTGGCAGGACACGCTGGCCGGCGCGCCCGAGCTGCTGGAGCTGCCCACGGACCACGCGCGGCCGGCGCGGCAGGACCTCACCGGCGCCACCGTGGGCCTGGTGCTCGGCGAGGCGCTCTCGGCCGCGCTCAAGGAGCTCTCCCGGCGGCACGGGACCACGCTGCACATGACGCTTCTGGCCGGCTGGGCGGCGGTGCTCTCCCGCCTGTCGGGGCAGGACGACGTGGTGGTCGGCACGCCCACGGCAAACCGCGGGCGGGAGGAGATCGAGGGGCTGATCGGCTTCTTCGTCAACCTGCTGGCCGTGCGCGTGGAGCTGTCCGGCGCGCCGACGGTGGCGGAGCTGCTGGCGCGGGTGAAGGAGCGCGCGCTCGGCGCGCAGCATCACCAGGACATCCCCTTCGAGCAGGTGGTGGAGCTCGTCGGGCCGCCGCGCAGCATGGCGCACACGCCGCTCTTCCAGGCGATGTTCACCTGGCAGAACGCCCCCGGCGGCGGCGCCGGGCTTCCCGGCCTCGCCCTGGCGCCGATGGGGCCGGCCCAACCGCCGGACCGGCCGGGCGCGGCACCGGTCGCGCCGGCCCCGTCCGCGCAGGCGACGGCGCACGTCGACCTGTCGCTGACGCTCTTCGAGCGCGGCGGGAGGATCGCGGGGAACGTGGAGTACGCCGCGGCGCTCTTCGAGCGGGAGACGGTGGAGCGCTTCGCCGGCTACCTCCGCCGCGCGCTGGAGGCCATGGTGGCGGACGAGGGCCAGCCGGTGGACCGGCTTCCGCTCCTCCCCGAGGCGGAGCGGCGCCGGGTGGTGGAGGAGTGGAACGCGACCGGACGTGCGTATCCCGCCCGCGGTCTCCGCGTCCACGACCTGTTCCGCGCCCAGGCGGCGCGGACGCCGCACGCGGTCGCGCTCTCCTGGCGCGGCCAGCGGCTGACGTACGCCGAGCTGGAGGCGCGGGCGAACCGTCTGGCGAATGCGCTGCGGCGGCGCGGCGTGGGGCCGGAGGTGCGCGTGGGCATCTGCCTGCCGCGCACGCCGGAGCTGGTCGCCGCGATGCTGGGCGTGCTGGGTGCCGGAGGCGCGTACGTGCCGCTGGACCCGGCGTACCCGCGCGAGCGGCTGGGCTACATGGCCGAAGACGCCGCGATCACGCTGGTCATCACCGACTCCGCCCTCGCCGACCGGTTGCCGGAAGGCGCGGCCACGCTTCTGCTCGACCGCGACCGCGAGGCCATCGCGGCGGAGTCCGCCGACGGGCCGGAGAGCGGCGTCCTTCCCGAAAACCTGTCGCACGTCATCTTCACCTCCGGGTCCACGGGCCGCCCGAAGGGGGTGATGATCCGCCACGCCTCGGTGGTCGTCCTGCTGCACTGGCTGCGGGAGAACGTGACCGACGAGGAGCGCTCGTCGGTGCTCTTCTCCACCTCCATCAACTTCGACGTCAGCGTCGCCGAGGTCTTCGGCACGCTCGCCTGGGGCGGGAAGCTGGTGCTGGTGGAGAACGCGCTTGAGCTGGCGACGATCGGCGAGGACGTCGTGCACGTGAGCATGGTGCCCAGCGCGGCGGCGGAGCTGCTGAAGAGCGGCGGCATCCCGGCCTGCGTGAAGACGCTGAACCTGGGCGGCGAGGCACTGCCGAACGCGCTGGCGCAGGGGCTGTACGCGCTGGAGACGGTGGAGAAGGTCGGCAACCTCTACGGTCCGACCGAGGACACCACCTACTCCACCTACTCCGTCGTGCCGCGCGGCGCGGACCTGGTGCTGGTCGGCACGCCGGTGGCGAACACGCAGGCGTACGTCCTCGATCACCATCTCCAGCCCGTGCCGATCGGTGTGGTCGGCGAGCTCTATCTGGCGGGTGACGGCCTGTCGCGCGGCTACGCGAATCGGCCGGCGATGACGGCGGAGCGTTTCGTCCCCTGCCCGTTCGGCGCGCCGGGGAGCCGGATGTACCGGGTGATGGACCGCGTGCGCCGGCGCGCGGACGGGGAGCTGGAGTACCTGGGCCGGATCGACTTCCAGGTGAAGGTGCGCGGCTACCGCATCGAGCTGGGTGAGATCGAGGCGCGGCTCGCGGAGCACCCGGGTGTGCGTGCCCCGGTCGTTCTCGTCCGCGAGGACGCGCCCGGCGACCGGCGGCTGGTCGCGTACTACCTGGGGGACGAGCCGGTCGCAGTGGACGCGCTGAAGGCGCATCTCGCCAGCCGCCTGCCGGAGTACATGGTGCCGGCGGCGTACGTGTGGATGGAGACGTATCCGCTCACCCCGAACGGGAAGGTGAACCGCAAGGCGCTCCCCGCCCCGGAAGGGGATGCCTATGCGGCCCGCGAGTACGCGGCGCCGGTGGGCGAGACCGAGCGGGCGCTGGCCGGGATCTGGGCCGAGGTGCTCGGCGTGGAGCGGGTGGGCCGCCACGACAACTTCTTCGAGGTGGGCGGGCACTCGCTCCTGGCGGTGCAGGTGATCTCGCGGATGCGGGAGGTGCTGGGAGTGGAGGTTCCGCTGGCGGACCTGTTCTCGCATTCGACGGTGGAATCGCTTTCCGCGCGCATTTCCGGCTCGGAACCCGGGGTCCACGACGACCGGGCGATCGCCATCCGTCCGTCCGGTTCGCAGCCCCCGCTCTTCCTGGTGCACGAGGGAGCGGGGTCCATCGCGTACGCGCAGGTGCTCCATCCCCACGTCGGGGGCGACATCCCGGTGTACGCGCTGCCGGCGTCCCCCGCGGACGCACCCCTGCGTACCGTAGAAGGGATGGCGGCGCGCCTGGTACGGATGATCCGCGAGGTGCAGCCCTCGGGGCCGTACCGGGTGGCGGGGTGGTCGTTCGGGGGCGTCCTCGCGTACGAGATCGCCGCGCAGCTGATCGGCCGGGACGAGGTCGTCGAGTTCGTGGGGATGTTCGACAGCTACCACCCCGTTCGCGCCGGCGCCGTGCCGCACGACGAGGCGCAGGAGCACGCGCAGCTCCTGCACGTGCTCCGGATGGCCGAAGCCGTGGAGTCGAACGTGAACCTCGACGAGGCGGGCGTCGCCACCGGCGGCGTGGACCTCGAGACCTTCGTCACGCGGTGCCGCGAGAAGGGGCTCCTCCCCGGCCACGTCACCGTGGAGCAGGCGCGGCGGATGCGCGACCTCCTGCGCGGTCACCAGCGCGCCCTGCGCGAATACTCGCCGCCACCGCTCCCGGTGGCCGTCCACCTCTTTCCCGCCCGGCAGAGCGCCGACCCGGAGCCGTCGCGCGGCTGGCGGGCCACGCTTCCCGCGACGCAACTCCGGGTCACGCCCGTGCCGGGGACGCACCTGTCCATGATGCGGGCGCCGAACGCGGCCGCCCTCGGCGAGGCGCTGTCGCGCGCGGTCGGCCGGGTGCGGGAGGAGGCGGCGCCGCGCTCCGCCGCGGGCAGCTCGCCCCTGGTGACGCTCCAGGGCGGGGCGGCCGGCGCCGCTCCCCTCTTCTGCGTGCCGGGCGCGGGGAGCGGCGTCACCAGCTTCGTCGACCTGATGTCGGCACTGGGCCCGTCCGTGCCGGTCTACGGGCTGCAGCCGCGCGGGATGGAGGGAGAGGCGCCGCCCCACGCCACCGTGCAGGCGGCCGCGGAGCACTACCTCCGCGCGCTCCGCGAGGCCCGCCCCGCGGGGCCCGTCCACCTGCTGGGCCACTCTTTCGGCGGGTGGGTGGCGTTCGAGATGGCGCTGCGGCTCCACCAGGCCGGACGCCCCGTCGCGTCGCTCACCATCCTGGACAGCGAGGTGCCGGACGATTCCGAGGCCGTGGTCCGCGAGTACGGTGGCGGGGAGGCCTTCCTGAAGCTGGTGGAGGTCCTGGAGCTGACCGCGGAGCGGTCCCTCGGGATCGCCCCCGCGGAGGTCGCCTCGCGCGACGAAGCCGGGCGGCTGAAGCTCCTTCACGGGAAGATGGTCGCGCTCGGCCTCCTGGGCGCGCGCGCGACGCCCGAGGACCTGGCCGGTCCGTTCCGGACGTTCGCGCGGTGCCTGCGCACGACCTACCGCCCCCTGGGCGTCTATCCCGGCCGGCTCCGCCTGGTGCTCGTCGACGATCCCGCGATGGACGAGGCGGCCAACCGCGCGCACTTCGCCGAGGTCGAGCGGGGATGGAGGGAGTGGGCGCCCGGTCTGGTGTTCTCGGCCGGCGCGGGGAACCACGTCACCGCGCTGAAGCCGCCCCACGTGGCGGCGCTGGCCGGGCTCCTCGCCGAGGACCGCGATACCGATGACAGTTCTCGATTCAACCTCTGACGGAAGGGCCAGCCGGATTGACTGTGGATTGGGGAAGGAACAGGCATGTCATTCCGAAGGCGCTGCGCCGCCCCGTCCTCCATGCCAAAGCCGTGGCGCCTGAGGAATCTGTGGCCGGCGCCCGCGCCACAGGCCGCCTTTCGCCCGGACGCATGCCACAGATTCCTCGGGCGCCGCCCGAAATCAGCGCGATTGAAGATTCGGAGCAGCGGCGCCGACTCGGAATGACATTCGATCGGAATCCACAATCGATTGCGGCAGCCGGTATCACACGTCAACGGAATCAACGAACGCGCCGTGGCTCAACGCGCGCGCTTCTCCATCACCCCCCTCCCGGACCCCCGCCCGTGATCGCCTCCGCCCTGCGGATCCCCCCCGACACCCGGGCCGCGCACCGCCAGCTTTCCCCCGCCGCCGAGCGCTTTCTGGACCACCTGCTGGATCACCCCGACCAGGCGGCGCAGCTGGCGGGGTTCGAAAAGGGGCTGCCGGACTGGATGATCCCCCACGACATCACCTGGCCCACGCTGGTCGACGCACGGCGGGTGGCCGAGATGGAGCGGGCAACGGTGGGCGTGTGCAGGCTCGTCAGGGCCATTCCCGCGGTGGTGTTCGGCGGAGACCTGGGAGCCATCGCCACGTTCTACGACTACGATCCCCTCCTGCTGGCGATCATGTTCTCGGTGCGCAATTACACGAACAGCACCGTGGCCCGCTGCGACTTCATCGACACCCCCGGCGGGCTGATGTGCTGCGAGGTGAACATGGCCGCCAACCTGGGCGGCTGGCATCACGGGTTCTGGCGTGAGCGCTACCTGCGGCACCCCGTGCTCATGGACTTCTGCGCGCGCGAAGGCATCAGCCCGGGCGGCCACGACGTGCTGGTCACCTTCTGCGAGCACGTGATCGACGACGCCCTGGACAGCGGCGTGATCGAGGAAGGCGGCGAGCTGAATGCGGTGCTGGTCCTGAACGAGCCCACCGAGGATGCGCGGCGCGACGCCGCCGAAGTGTACGCGGAGCTCCTCCGCCGCACCGGGCGCGGCGTGACCGGCCAGCTGTGGCTGTGCAGCTGGCCGGCGGAGGAGCTGACGTTCCGGGGGCTGGACGTGTACATGGGCGAGCGGCGGGTGCACGTCTTCTACGGGTTCGCCCAGGTGTCCCCTCCCCTGCAGGTGCTGCGCTCGCAGCTGGTGGGCCGGATACGCTTCTACGGCGGGCTTGCGCGGATGTGGGTCGACAAGCGCAACCTCGCCCTGCTTTCGGAGAACGAGGGGCTGGAGGCGTGGACCGATGAGGACCGCGAGCTGATCCGCGACCACATCCCCTGGACGCGCCTGGTCTCCCCCCGCACCACCACCTGGCGCGGGGCCGAGGTGCAGTTTCCCGGCTTTCTGCTGGATCGCCGCGACGACATGGTCCTCAAGCGCAGCCTGGGCTCGGGCGGCGCGGCCGTGCACGTGGGGCGGTACCTGGCGCCGGACGCCTGGGAGGCGCGGGTGCGCGAGGCGGTGGAGGAGGGAACCTGGATCGTGCAGGAGCGGGTGGAGTCCAGGCCGTACTTCTATCCGCCCCGCCCCGGCGCCGCCCCCGTTCCCCACACCGTCGTCTGGGGCCTGTTCTGCACCGGGCCGCGGTACGCCGGCGGCTGCCTGCGCATGCTTCCCCAGGGCGTCGGCGAGGGCATCGTCAACGGCGCCCGCGGCGCCTACGAAGGCGCCATCCTGGAGATCTGATCCCAAATTCCGAGGTTTCAGTGTGCATTCCGATATCTCAAAAGAATGACTCACACGGAGGAAACGGAGGTAACGGAGGAACTAAACGCGAGCAGAGTTCCTCCGTTTCCTCCGTTCCCTCCGTGTGAGATTCTTCAGTTCAGGAACATGGGAATGCACGGTAAATCCTGAGAAACGGTATGATCGCGTATCCGCCGGGACCGACGGGGATCGAGCGCGCCGTGTCGCCCTCGGAGCGCCGCGGGCACGGGGCGGTCGCGGACGGAAAGCACCGCGCGCCGGGGGTGAGCTTCACCCTGGAGACGGGGTGAAGGCCGTGGGCGCCCGGCCCGGGTTTCGCCGGCACATCATCGCGGGCCCGGACAGGCTCCGGGACCTCACCCGAGAGAAGGTCACACGGATGTCGATCGATCCGGAGGAGTTCGCCGTCCCGTTTTCCGGCGCGCCCGTCTACCTGCTGGCCGACAGCCAGCTCCTCTTCTCGTCGCCCGGGGGGCGCGCGCTGCTGGCCCCGGCCGTGGACGCCATCGGGAGCGCAGGGCCGCGCGCGGCCTACGTGGGCGCCGCCAACGGCGACCGGCCCGAGTACTACTCGATCTTCGAGGGCGCCATGGAGATGATCGGCGTGCGTGACCGGCGCATGATCCTCTCCGGCTACTCCGCCCGGGACCGCGCGTACCTCCGCTCCGCCGACCTCATCGTCCTGGCCGGCGGCGACGTGGGCGCCGGGCTGCGCGTGCTGCGGGAGACGGGGATGGACGACGACCTCGACGAGCGGCGCCGGGAGGGCGCGGTGCTGGTCGGCGTCTCGGCCGGGGCGGTGCACCTGGGCGCAATGGGCTGGCTCGGCGGCGAGCCCGCCGACGGCGAGCTGGTGGGCACGCTGGGGATCGTTCCCTTCTCGGTGGACGCGCACGACGAGGCCAACGGATGGCGCCGCCTCCGGCAGCTCGTGGCCCGCTCGCTCCCCGGCAGCGTCGGCATCGGCGTGCCCACCGGCGGCGGGGTCATCCACCACCCCGACGGCGCCGTGGAGCCGGTGGGGCGCGGCGCCGTGGAGCTCCGCCTGGACGACGGCCGGATCGTCGAGTCGATCCTGTACCCGCCCGATCGTTCGCCGCCGCCGGCGGAGTGACGGGGCACCGCCGACGGGGAGACGCGCCGTCGTCCCTCTCCGCGTGGTAGGCCACCGCCTCGTCCTCGCGCGCCTGAACAGGGTGGACTTCTGCCACACCACGGCGATCTGGTGCGTCCCACGCCGCGCGTGATTATCTTTTCATCGCCGCAAGCTGGCCGGAAACGGAAGCACCGCCATTTTCCGGCGGGCGCGCCGCCGCCGCTCCGACTCGAACCTTCGCGGGCCCGTAGGGGCCCCGACGCCCGCTCAGGACCCGAATGCCGCCTGCACCTCTGCCGCCCGCACATCTCGCCGAGCCCCCACCCCTGAGGGAAGCCTTCCAGCAGTTCAGGCGGCTGCTGCGGCTCGTCCGCCGGTACTGGGGGCCGCTCTTCCAGGGGATGGCGCTCGGGGTGGTGCTGGGGCTGCTGGCGCTGGCGGTGCCGTACCTCTCCAAGCTGCTGGTCGACGAGGTGTATCCCTCGGGCAACCTGTCGCTCATGCACCTGCTGGTGCTGGGCATCCTGGGGGTGAGCGTGGCCTCGGCGATCATGACGGGGATCCGCTTCTACTTCACCTCCTACACCACCGCGCACCTGGCCAACGCCTCCACCCTCCTCTTCTTCAACCACCTGCAGCACCTGCGCACGCGCTTCTTCGACCAGCACCGCGTGGGCGAGATCAACAACCGCTTCATCGACGTGCGCCTCGCGTTCAACACCGTGGCCAGGGTGTTCGAGACGGTGTTCTCGAGCGCGGCCTACCTGCTGCTGGTGCCGCCGTTCCTGTTCCTGCTGCAGTGGAAGCTGGCCCTGGTCGCGCTGGCCGCCGTCCCGATCACCGTGGCCATCACCCTGGGCAGCGCGGGGGTGCTGCGCAGGTACTGGAAGAAGGCCGCGGAGGCGTACGCGGAGCTCGACGCGATCCAGCTGGAGGTGCTCAGCCACATCCGCACCCTCAAGGCGATGGCGACGGAGCACCTGATGTACGCCCGGGCCAGCCGCGCCATCCAGGGCGCCCTGCAGTGGCAGCTGAAGGCGGCCGGCTACTCGCAGGTGTTCGCGGCCAGCAACGCCATCGTGGCCGGCCTGGGCACGGCGGTGTTCACCGGGTACGCCTGGATGCTCATCATCGGCGGCGAGATGACGCTGGGCGACTACGTCGCGTTCACCGCCTACGTGGCGTACCTGACCGGCCCGCTCACGCAGATCACCACGCTGTTCACCGACTTCCAGCGGACCGCGGTGAACCTGGGGCGCATGTTCGATTACCTCGACCAGCCCCCCGAGCAGGACCCCACCCTGGCGTATGCGCCGCCGCCGCCCATCGCCACCGTGGTGCGGGGCGAGATCAGCATGCGCGGCGTGTGCTTCGGCTACCTGGCCGGGCGCGAGGTGCTGCACGACGTGAGCGTCTGCTTCCCGTCCGGCGCCGTCACCGTCATCGTGGGCCCCAGCGGGGCGGGGAAGAGCTCGCTCCTCCGCCTGATCCTGCGCATGGAGGAGCCCGACGCGGGCGAGGTGTGCGTGGACGGCGCGCCGATCTCCTCCCTCTCCCTCACCGACCTGCGCCGGCAGATGTCGGTGGTGTGGCAGGAGTTCAGCCTGGTGCAGGGCACCATCTGGGACAACCTGACGCTCGGCGCCGAGGAGCCCTCGCGGGCGCGCGTCGACGACGCCGTGCGGCTCTGCCGGCTGAAGTCGCTCATCGACGAGCTCCCCGACGGCTACGACACGCACGTGGGCGAGTGGGGCGCCACGCTGTCGGGCGGGCAGCGCCAGCGCATTGCGCTGGTGCGCGCGCTGGTACGCGACGCGCCGGTGCTGCTGCTGGACGAGGCCATGGCCAACGTCGACATGCAGACCGAGACCCTGATCCTGCGCGACCTGCTCGCGCGCCAGGAGGGGAAGACGGTGATCTTCGTGACGCACCGCGTGAGCACCGCGGCGCTGGCCGACCACGTGGTGATGGTGGCGGCGGGGCGCGTGGCGGCCGCGGGAACGCACGCGGAGCTGATGCGCGACAGCGAGGCGTACCGCAAGCTCCAGGGCGGCGGCATGGAAGACCCGCGCCGCCCGCACGCCGTCCCGGCGACCTGACCCTCTCGATACCGAATCCGGAACAACAACGGGCCTCACGCGGAGACGCGGAGAACGCGGAGAAACCGCGGAAGACGATGGCCGCAGTTTTCTCCGCGGCTCCACGTCTCCGCGTGATATACGATCCGACAACAACAGGTCTCATACCTTGAACGAATGGCTGTGCATTCGATTGGATCTGATGAGAATGGTCTCACACGGAGTCAGCAAAGGAAGCGCGGATGCCGAAAACCCCTGTGAATCCTTGATGTTCCGGAAGGGCCAACCGGAGTTACCGCGCTGAAATGCCGCGTTTTCGCTGTAAACCTATCCCAGAACCTGTCCCACAACCGGCCGGCGAAGCCGGTTCCGAAAGAACGGTGCGCCGGGCTGGGGGACAAGCCCCCCGCCCGGCGCCGAACCTGAAACCCCCTGCCGGCGCTCTCAGTCCCCGGCGCTTGTATCGGCGCCCCCTGGTATTCGTTCCGAACAACACTGAGCCACGCCGGGCGAGGTACGCCGTGGGTTGCATAGATCCGGTCCAACCCCTGCACCAGTTCTAGTGCCGCAGCTACCCGCATCCCCGGCGGAATCGAAGCTAGTACCTGCTCGATCAGATAGACGGCAACGTCCGGCGTGAGGCCGTCGCCACCGGCGGCCCACTGGCGCAGGTACCAGTCTCGCAGCTTGCTGAGGGTCGTTCCGTAGAGGCGACGCGTTTTGCCGGATACGATGTTCGCGATTCCGCCGTGGCTGACGCCCGAAGCATTGGCGACCGTCGTCCGCGACGTGGACGGCGGGCTGCGCGTGCCCGCCGAGCACGAGACGGGGTTGCAGCGAGTCTACCCACCCTCGAACCCGCGTCGCGGAGACGCCGAGTTCCTGCGTGAGGTCACGGCACGCGCCGCCCCGGTACTGGAGCAGGCGCAGTCCTGGGCCGAGTTGGAGCGCGGACTTGCCGAGCAAGGGCTGGCGCTGCGCGTGAAAGGCGGCGGGTTTACGCTGACGGACGGGACCCGACAGGTGAAGGCATCGGAGGTCGGGCGCGAATGCTCGCGTTACCATCTGGAGAAGCGCTTGGGCGCGTATCCCGACTACCGGACACGCATGGCCGTCGCGCAGATCGCACCGGCGCCTCGCGCCCCCGTCGTCCAGCCGCAGGTCGCGCCACCTCGGGAATCGGCTACGGTTGAAGTGCAGACTCCCGCACGGCAGGAGCCGCCGGGTCCCGCGCTTCCTCCTGCAACGCAGGTCCCGCCTCGCGTGGAGGGTCGCGTTCCCGAGCGGCACAAGCCGCAGTTCGGAGACGCGGGACACGGCATCGTCGAGCTGTTCGACGGTCCGCCACCGCCCGAGGCCGAGGGCCCTGCCCACGCCGTGGAGCGCGCTCCCACACCGCAGCCCCAGCGGAAGGAACGCACCTTCCTGCACGAGGTGCAGGAGCGCGCCGGGCCGGTACTGGAGGGGGCCGACACCTGGGCGGAGCTGGAGCGCGGCCTTGCGGACCACGGACTGTCCCTGCGCGAGAAGGGGGGCGGTTTCGTGGTGACGGACGGAGAGCAGGAGGTGAAGGCGTCCGAGGTAGGGCGGGCCTTCTCGCGCTTCCATCTGGAGAAGCGGCTGGGCCAGTATCCGTCCTCCCGCGCGCGGGGAGTGGTGGAGGAGGTCCAGCCAGCCCCGCCCGCCCCCGCCGTGGAGCCGGATCCCGCCGAAAGGCAGGTCGAACAGCTCGCGCTCCCCCTTCCCACGCCTGCCGTCCAGGAAGGAGCGGGGACGCCTGCGCGCCCCACGCAGCGCTTCACGCTGTACGACGACGGGACCGTCTTCGGGGTGCGGGACAGGGATGGACAGATCTTCTTCGCCGAGACGCGCGAGCGTGCCGTCGCCGAGGTGGAGCGCGCCAACGCCATCGCCGCGCTCTACCCGGCCGTGATCTCTATGCGCCACCTCCGCGAGATGGACGGCGCATGGAGGGATGCGCGCGGACTGCCGCGCCTGCCCGAGCCGGAGGGACGCCGGATCGTGGTCGCGGCCCCGGAAGGACTCGGGGACGCCGTGCCCCCGCTCCCGCCCGTTGCACGCGTGCAACGCGAAGAATCAACTCCGGCCGCGGCTTCCCCGGAACGCGCTGCCGCGCCCCCGCCGGAGCGAGCGCCGGCGCCCACAGTTGAGCTGCCGGTTCAGCCCGAGCCGTCGCGGCCGGCGGAGCCCCCGATCCGCACACCCGCGCGCGGGTCGGAGCCGCCGGTGCCGGCCAGGAAGAGAACGGTTCCACGCACGGAGCGCGAAGACGCGCCAATCCAACCGGCAGCTCCCGCTCCGCCCGCACCTGCTCTGCCTCATGGCGCACGCGCTCGTGATGCCGGAGTCCCCGAGTTGCCTCCGGAAATCGACGCGTATCTTCGCGTTCTCACCGAGGCCGCCGAAGCGCTGGACCTCCTGGATCAGCGCCAGAAGGCCGGGGAGGAATTCCACGCTGCAGCGGACGAACTCGCGTGGCTACCGGAGCGGCGAAAGCGGGCCGACGCGGCCGTCGAGGGATACAGGTCCGAGCTGCGCGAAGTGTACGCTGACCCCGCCGCCGCCGAGAAGGCGATTGCGGCGCATCGGAAACAGTACGGCACCGACGCAACCGCCGATGCCATTGAGCGGTCTCCCGAACGCTTCGGTGCGCTGCGACCGGACCCCGACCAAGGGCATGATCTCTCGCCTGTGGCGGCGTGACACCCATTGGGCGCGCAGCCAGGCGCGAGTGCTGGTCCACCATTTCCGGCACGCACACAACCAGTTCGCCGCGTGCCCGACCGCGCAGGACGAGGAGCGGGTGCGCGCCCGCAACTCGGCCGCACAGCGCGCCCGTGACGAGCTGGACGCAAAGCTCCGTCGGCTGCCGCACTCCAGTTCCGCCGAGTACGCGCGGGCTGCGATTCGCGGGGCGAACGAGGCTGCGCGCCTCAGCGGACGGTCGATGGACGCGGTGTTGCAGCAGGTGCGGCCCCGCGTATCGGACGCAGCATTCCGGACTCTCACGTCAGCGCTGGTGCGCGAGCTTGAACGCCAGTATCGAGCACACGAACGTGAGGTGAGAGGACAGAGCGGGTGGCAGCTCTGATTGTTCTAGCCAAAGGGAACGAGTTCTGCCGTCCCCCCCTGAAAGTACCGTTTCGTTTGCGGACCCCAACCTCTCAATCACCTTCTGGAGCGTGCTGAGCAGGTAAATCATCTGGTGCCGCGCTCGCACCTCACATTGGATCAAGGCTCGTGAAGGGAGACCAGGAGAGCGCAACAAAGAGCTGTGGAGTTGAGAACGAATCCGAGAATCTGGCGTTGAACTATCGATCCCTGATCCAAGCCCATTCCTCGTTGCTGAGGTTGATGGGCAATCGGGCCGACGCAGCCTCAAAGAGCCCTTTGAACGTTGCGTAGTACTGACGCGCGGACCCATCGGAACTCGCGGTGAGGATCTTCCGGCCATCCAAGCTGAACTCTGCGTGTTGAACGTAACTGGTGTGTCCACGCAACACAGAGAGCGTCTGGCCGGTCTGGGCATCCCAGAGACGGGCTGTGCCATCGACACTGGCAGTGACGACAAATTGGCCATCCGGACTGAATCTCGCCGTAGTAACGTTCGCATCGTGACCGCGAAATGTGACAAGCACTCGTCCTGTTTCCGCGTCGAATACACGCGCCAGTCGTCCCTCTTGAGTGACGAGAATGTGATCGCCCGATGGGCTCCAATCGATTTGAAACTCTTCGGGATGGAGTCCCTCGATCTGCGATAGCTTGCCCCTTGTCCCCTCGACGTCCCACACACTCACAACACCATTTCCTACCAGTGCGACCTTCCGCGCATCCGGACTGAATATAGGATTTCCAAGGTCAGCCACTCGGAACTCTCGGAGCAACCGGCCATAGCGTGCATCAAAGACGTTGACGGTCTCATTTCCGCAAATCGCCACGATTCGTGTCCCGTCGAGACTGAATCTGGGAGTGTTAATTTCTTTGCCGGCACACTTGAATGTTGACTTCACGCCACGCGTTTCTAGATCGATCTTCCGAACGATTCCGCCATCATCAACCAAGATCGAGGTGCCATCCGGGCTGAAAGAGTTCCCATCGACACCCCATCGGCCTCCGTCCAGTCCGGGTACAGGTGCGAATGGCTCTGTCGACCATACAGCCGCTCGCACTCCGTCGCTAAATTGTTGGCGCACGAGAATGAATCGACCGTTTGGAGCAAAGTAGACTTCGTTGAACGTGTTTGTTCTATTGGGACCGGGTCTCAGTTTGGCCTGGGCAATGAGCGCTCCGTCGGCGCTCCACAGGCGAAGAACGCCATCGAAATCGATCCCGATGATTTTTGAACCATCAGGACTGAATGAGGCGCCGACGATATCGGATGTGCCACCTCGCAATACTGGCAACTCGGACTCGAAGTCCGATGCCCACAGTCGGGCTGTGCCCCGCTCGGCGCTGATGGCAATCAGCTCACCGTCGGGGCTGTAAGATACATTATTCCATCCAAGGCTGTTTTCGAAGAAACGCGTTAAGGTGCCTGAGACGAGCCCATCGAGTGCATTCCACACGATCGCTGCTTGATCTGTTGCGATGACAACCTGTTGGCCATCGGGGCGAACGCTCATGCTTTGAAATGCACCCTGCAGAGGCAGCACAGCGAGTTGGGCGCCGGTCGTGACATTCCACACTTTGGCGCCGCGGTATCCACCTGTGACCAAGAGCCGCCCGTCTTGACTGAACATGGTGCTGTAGGCCCACCCTTCACCGGCCTCACGAAATGTATGAACATCGCGACCGTGAGTTGTGGACACGAGGTGCACTACGCCATCACGAGCTGCCCCAGCAAACATGCTGTTGTCGGGGCTGAATGACATGCTGTATACGCAGCAGACCACGTCACGCAGTCGAGCAACAACGTGACCGTCGCTGATCCGCCAGAGAGTTATTCCGTCGGGTGATAGAGTCGCCAACTTCTCGCCATCGGGACTGAATGTGATGGTGGCATAGCCAACCCGCGGAAGCGACCGAACCAGCATGCCGGTGGCCGAATCCCACAGACGCACAATCCCGTCCTCTCCAATGGTCGCAACCCGGGCATCATCCGGGGCGAACACAAAATCCCGAAGATATCCGTTCGCCACCGGCCACTCACGCAGCACCGCGAGCGACGCAATGTCCAAGAGTCGTAGTCGACCATCGTCGGTCGGCACAGCCATAACCTGACCTTTGTGATCCAGCGCTACTCTTGACAGGTTACGCTCGCTCGGCAGAAGCGAGTGCACCTGCCGTCCCGTCTTCACATCCCAGATCTTGCCACCCCCATCGCCGAGTGTGATCGCGAAGCGGCCATCGGGCGTAAACAGCACTCCGCTGAGGCCTGCCATCCTCTGATCGCCATGGCGGAGAATGACTTTGACATACGGCGCTCGCAGCGCCCGTCTCAGCGCATCCCACACAGGAGGGGTCTGTGCAGTTCGACCGGCCTCGACGGCATACATCAAACCGCGCAACGCGTCTCCGCGTCCTTCAAGAGTCCTTGCAGCTTGATCAGCGAGATCTTGCGCTCGAGTGATCCTCATTCGTTCTCTAGCCACAAGCGACTGCTGCGCGGCGACCAGGAAACCGACGACTGCAACGACAGCCAACAAAATGACTGCCTGTATGCGCCTCTTGTCACGCAGGCGCCGGGTCCTCTCGTCCCTAGCGTCCTGATCTTCTTGATCGCGACTCGCCACGAGAAACGCCGACTGATCAGCATTCACGTCGCCACGATATTGTTCCGCCCATGCCTCCGCCTGGGACAGACGAGCACCTCGGTACAACTGATGCGGGTCGCGTTCAGTGGCGAGCCACTCAGTGGCGGCCTGATGCACCCGACGCTCTATCAAGATGGCCTCCCGATCTTCATCTAGCCAAGCTTGTAGGAGCGGCCAGTTTCGGATCAGGGCTTCGTGGGCAACTTCGATAACATCGTGCTCTACCTGCCAACGACCGAGCGATAGGCTGTGCGTGGCTTGGGGTGCGAGCGTTGGGGCTTGAGTAACAACGAGGAGCCGCTCGGCGAGCAGCGTATTCAGCACCTGTTCAGCCAATTGCCTGTCTGTGCCGAGTTGCAGGATGGCATCCTTCGGAATTCGGCGACGAGTTTCCACCGTCGCTACGCCCACATGTGTCAGGCGGACGAGCAGTTTTCGGGCGAACAGTTGACCCTCTGGGCTCAGACCTCTGAATACTGCATCGGCATGGTTCTTCAGAGCACCGCCGACGCCGCCGATGTCTCCA
The DNA here is from genome assembly GCA_036377595.1 of Longimicrobium sp. Taxonomy (NCBI): domain Bacteria; kingdom Pseudomonadati; phylum Gemmatimonadota; class Longimicrobiia; order Longimicrobiales; family Longimicrobiaceae; genus Longimicrobium; species Longimicrobium sp. Next base: position 27,651 of record DASUYB010000002.1, read on the forward strand.
TATGCACGGTGCGTGAGAGAAGAGCCATCACGGCGCTCCCACAACTGGAGGAGTGCATGTCCAAGCATCGGTAGTCCCCCTGGCTCGTCGACCACGTCGCGCAGAATTCTGTCAACGAGTCCGCTTTCAAACGTCAGGCTAGATGCCTTGGATGGCTTCTCGACAACATCCCGCAATTGTTGTTGTCCAGGGCGTGCGAGCACCACCTGATGCTGCGATACCCACTCAACCAGTTCCTCGTATTCGAGGCAATGAGGATAGAAGTCACTCCGAAGGCACAGGAGCAGTCGGACGCCATACGGGCCGCGACTCCTCGCTGCAGTGACAAGTGAAGTGATAAATGCCAGTCGGCTTTCACGTGTCTTGCTGAGAGTGAACAGCTCTTCGAATTGATCGACCACGATTAGCGTGTGCCTGTCGTGAGGGGCCGACAGCATCGCCAAGCAATTCGCAAGGCCTTCTGGGCCCACCTTCAGCGACAGCTCACATTGATCCCTCAGCTTGAGCTTTTCAGACGGTGAAAGGTCTGATTCGAGATCCGGAAGAGCGTTGGCCATCTCGGCGAATGGACTCTCGCCAGGCCTACAGATAGCCACCCGCCAGCCGTGAACCCATTTGCCGTCGGAGTAGAAGCGTCCACGCTGCAGTGCCGGAACCACACCTGCGTGAATCAACGAGGTCTTTCCAGATCCAGAGTCACCAATGACGGCAACTACTGAGCTGTCCTGCAAGGCGTTTAGAGTCGAGTGCACCTCTGCATCACGCCCAAAGTACAACGCGCCGTCCTCCGCCGAGAACGGTAGCAACCCTAAGAAAGGACAGCGCTGCGAGACTGCCTCGGGCGCGATTGGTATTGCAGGACCCTGAAGTTCCGCCACCAGAGTCCGAATCGCGTTGTCAGCCTGGGCCGGTGCCCTGAGATCGACCCACTGATGCTGTTGCAAGAATGCCGGTAGCAAATCCGGCTTCGCGCCATGACCAAGGACCGGGTAGATCCTGAAGCTCGGATCCTTCGCGTTCCGATCGATCGCCAGACGCAGTTCTCGGTCGACCCAACCGGAAATGCCGTTGGTACCAATGTAGATGACGAAACTTGATGATCTAACGAGTGCAGCTTCGAGCTCCGACGCCCAGAGCTTCCCAGGCTTCAAATCGTCAACGTCAAGCCAGACTTTTATCCCGGAAGCGCGAAGGGTGCGAGCGAGCGTTCGCGCGGACTCGGCTTCAAGACCCTCGTGACTTAGGAACACGTGCGAGGTGTCGCCCATCGCCGTGATCACGGCGCAACGGCCCAGATCAAGGAGGTGAGCACCAACGAAGCTGTGTGGGCGATGGTCATGGACTGGGGCTCATCAGTGGTGGAGGCTGTCTAACGCATGTTGAGAGCACGCCCCTGCTGCGATCGTGCGGTCGCGAACCAAACGTGAACCCCCAGCAGGGGAGGGCCCTCATGAGATGCTCGACCAAGTATGTGGGGCTGGACGTGCACTAGGCAACCACGGTCGCGACGGTCCGGGAGTCCAGCGGCAGGATCATCGCCCCCTGCGTCCTCCCGCAACCCCAACGACAACCCCAACTACCAACCACCGCGCGCCCCGGTCAGTCCTGCCGGGGCCGCGGCGCTCTGGCTAACCCCCCGGAGAAAACGAGGGAAGAACCGGTTGGCTGATTCGTCCGGCCATCCACCACCCTCAGACGGAGAGTTACGCCCATGTCACGCTGCTTCAACCGCGCCACCCTGATCGGCTACCTGGGCGCCGATCCCGAGATCCGGACGCTCCCCGGCGGCGGCCGGGTCGCGCATGTCGCGCTGGCGACCACACGCCGCTGGAACGATCGCGACGGGAAGCTGCGGGAGAAGACCCAGTGGCACCGCATCACCGTGTGGGACAGCCTGCCCAGCACCTTCAACTTCGTGGAGACGTACGTCCGGAAGGGCGACCGCGTCTTCGTGGAGGGCGAGATCGACTACCGCTCCTACGAGGACCGCGACGGCGTCGTGCGCTGGTCGACCGAGATCCGCGCGTCCGAGGTGCTCGCCGCAGGGGAGCTCAGCGGCGGCGAGGGCAAGCGCGCGGCCGGCAAGCCGTCCGCACGCAGCGAGTCGGGTGCCGTCCAGATGTCGGCGCTGTGAGGTACCGATGATCAACATCTCGATGTATCCCGACTTCAGCTGGTCCCACTCGCGGGATCGCGCCCTGATGGAGTGCGCTCGCGCCTACTACTGGCGCTACTACGGCAGCCACAACGGGTGGCAGTCCGATGCTCCCGAGAGCACCCGGCTCGCGTACGCCCTCAAGCAGCTCACCACGTTCCCGATGATCGTGGGCACCGAGGTGCACGCATGCGCCCGCGACTACGCCCTGGCTGTCCAGCAGGGGAGCACGCGGCCGACCTTCGACGTGATGCTCGCGCGCGTTTCCGACGCAATCAACCGCGCGGTGCTCGGCTCTCACCACCGCGGGGCATTCCTCCGCGATCCGAAGCGCGTGGTGATGCTGCAGGACGCGTGGCACTCCGGCCGCAACGAAGCCGCTGGCTTGGCGCCGGCGCTGACGAAGGCCCGGCTCTGCCTGCGCAACCTGGAGCGCGCGGAGCTGTGGGAGGAGCTGGAGCAGTGCCGCCCCGAGTGGGTGATCGCTCCCGAAGGCCCGGAGGCGTTCGTTCACGAGGGGTGGCCCGTCTATGCCGGTCCCGACCTGGTCTATCACCCCGACGGCAAGCGCGTTGTGATCCTCGACTGGAAGACGGGGGACGCTAGCGACGCCGAGTTGCAGATCCCGCTCTACGCGCTCTACTGCCGAACCGTCCTCGGGATTCCGTACCGGGATGGCGAGTGGTTCGGCCGCGTAATCAACTTGGCCACGGGAGCAGACACGGGGCAGGAGATCACGAAGCTCGACCTGATGCAGGCCGCGGAGCGCGTCCGGCAGAGCGTGGGCGCCATGCACGCGCTGCTGGCGGACGTCGATACCAACCAGCCTCGCGCGATGGAGGCGTTCCCCGTCGCCGAGCCGGAGCGGCGACGGTCCTGCCAGTACTGCCCGTTCTTCACCCTCTGCGAATCGGAGTTGGCCCAGGTGTGACCCCCCAGCTCTCGCTCTTCGACTGCGACAAACGCTGGAATGCGAGACGAGAACACTAGGTTTCTTCCTCATACTCAAACGACGGGCCTTCTATCGAATTCACCCGGCATCGGTGGATCTACGTCCCAATCCTCTTCGTTCGCCCTCTGTCCGATCAACGTCCAGACATCCTTCTCGAAAGGCATCGTCCCCAAGGCCGCCGGATCGGAGGGGGGAAGCTCGGGCTCCGCCTCACCTAACGCCTGCAGGACAGCACGGCAGCGCGCAAGCTCCCACCAGCGCGCATGTGGTGGTCCATCCGACCAGGCCCAGCGGTAACCTTTCAGGGCGTGGTCTCGCGCCCCCGCCGGATCGCGGAGGATGAGATAGGTCTCTGCGAGGGAGACATACGGCGGCTGCGCACTGTCCTGGAGCCGATCGCAGATTTCGATCGCACCTTCGATGTCGCCGGTCCTTGCCTTCGCGAAGGCGAGCCGCGCTTCGAGCCCGGCGACCGGTATCCCGCCTGCCTGGGTGAGCTCGATGGCTTGCTCGAAAGCGGTGGCCGCCAGAAGTGCATCCCCGCGTCGGAGCGTTAGCTCACCGCGAATGCTAAGCAGATCTCTCATTGATGCCTTGTTGTTGCCTTGTCGCGCAACGGCCTCTGCTTCCGTTAACTCGATGTCTGTCAGCATATTTTGACGAAATCTCAACCAGCACAGCACTCGCTCAGCCTCACCAGGCCGGTAGATCGCTCGCAGCCGTGGTGTCGGGAGCCTCAAGTACTCATTATGGGCAACCTCGGCCTCAGCAACCATGCCTGTCAGGTCGTAGTACTCGATCAGCTTCAGGTACGTGCAGGAGGTACAGGCGTCTCTCCGTTCGTCCTTTAAACCAGATTGGAACCTCTTCGCGATAGAAAGGGCAAGTTTTATTGCAGAGAACATCGAGGCGATATGATTCTCAGCGCAAAAGCTCGCTGCGAGCCCCAAGAGATCCACCCACACGCTATATATGTCCGCTCGTTTAAGGTCGATCCTGAGTGCGGCAAGATAGCTCTCGTGCGCGTCTGAGAATTGGCCGATCTGGAACAACGAATTCGCCACGTCGGTCAATAGGAACGATTGAAAGTGTGATTCAGCCGGGGAATGCGTGAACCCGCGTGGAAATAGAGGCTGGAGTATCAACAGTACGTCGAGGGGCGCCTCGACACACAGGAGAGCCTGCGCGAAATCCCCAATATAGAATTTCACGGCGGCCGAATGTCGTTGCGCCTGAATGAGCGCCCGGAACACATCGACACTCTGCTGGAGATCGGCGACAGTTCTGGCTTCGCTGAATTGGTCAGGAGGCCTGCTTTGGAAATGATCGATAATGCGGTTGCAGATGGCGGCTCGATCAGTGTCCTCCAAGATATCGAATGCATAGCCGCGGACGACCGGATGGAGATCGTAGCTGTTCTTTTTCCGGTCCCACTGCAGCAAGCCACGCCTCTCCAAGTCGTGCAGCGCCGAGACGAGTTTCGGCAGATACTCCCGGAGTTCTTCAGGCCCCCAGAACGCCGGTGCGGCGCGGTCGTGGGCGACTTCAGCATCATCTTCATCAGCCGCAGGCTCGCCAGCGGCTTCTGGAAGGGGAGGGAGAAAGGGATTCAGAGCTACGACCGTTTCGAATGGGACCGCGTGGGAAAAAGCGGCAATTCGATTGAGGAGCTGTCGCACGCCGGGCTCAAGGCCGGTCAGCGCCGCCGCAAGGATGTGCGTCCGGCGCTGCACGAGATCGAGTCTGGACAGGTGGAGAGAGGCACCACCCTGCGGATCCCCGACCCAGCGGTCGAAATTGCCGGGGTCGTGGACGTAGTCGTTAACCAGACCTGCCGTGATGCCGATGAGGAGCGGGTGGTTGTCGAAGTGCCTCGTTAGGTAGCGGCGGATCGCTTGGTCACCGCTCCGTATACCGAGATCGCGCATCATCGTGAGCGCGTCGTCCGGGTGCATGCCGACGAGTCGGTGGTGCATCACGCCGGGAAGCGGTTGACCCGCCTTATTGGTGAGCGTCGATGGCATCAGGCGGGAGGTAACGAGCACCTTGGACGGCGAGGCCGCAACGAGCTGGCGCAAGAGGTCCGCGTCTGAAGGCTTAGTGCAGGCGCGATGGTCGACGTCCGAACGCACCTGGTCGTCTCGTAACTGGGAAGCATCGAGCCGGTGGTACGCGACTAGCACTCGCTCGAATCCGTCGAGCACTAGCAGGAATGGCTCCTCCTTCAACGCGTTCAAGAGCAGGACGGCGAGCTCAGTGGTTTTCTTCCCGCGGATTTTATGGAACTGGAGTCCCTTGGTGTACGCCAGTGCGTACGCAGCGAACTCCGCCATGTCTGCGCCGCCTTCGTAAAAGCTGTACCACAATACGCCGGCCAAGTCGGGGCGGACCACGCGCGCCTGCTCCTGGGTCCATCGCCAGGCCAACGAGCTCTTTCCCATACCACCGATCGCCTCAACCACCATCATCGGCTGTTCGCTCGCTGCCCAGTCGTCAAGCAGGCTCAACTCCGCGTGTCGGCCGACGAACTCGTGACCCGAGACGAAGTTAGGAATCGCCAAAGGCTTGGGAGGCGAGGGAAGCCCTCGCTTTTCCGCGACCTGCCGGGTGGTTCGTGCCTTCTCTTCCTGCGTCTCCACGGCCACAAGGCTGCTCCGGAACTCGGCCATTGACTGCAGCACGAGACTCTTGAGGCTCTCCACAGACGAGAACTGGGCTGTAATCGAACGCGCCTGCGCGTCTTCCCGAAGCGCATGCAGCTTGGCCCGGTAGGCTTCTACCGTCTCGACGTTGCCCAACTGCGTTGGATGGTCGTCGCTCATCAAGAACATATAGACGGGGATGCCACGGCCGAGTGCACGCCGGTATTCCAACTCGGTAATGGAAAGCTGATTCGGATTTCGCCGTGAATCGCGAGGGACACCACCGTAGCGGTGGCTTACAATCCCCACATAGGCGTATGCCCGGTCAACCTTCTCGTAAGATGATGCAATGACATCCTTTTGTGCGATTGCGGAGTCGAACTCCATCCCGATCGGGTAGAAGCCGAGACGAAGCAGTGCATCGACAACGGCTTTGCGGTGCTCGATCAGGTCCTGAAAAGTGCCGCTGACAATAACATCAGGGTGATCGGGCACATTGTTGGGCTTCTCCATCGTCACCCCTCGGTACAATGAATTTGTAGGAGGTCCTGCTCCGGAGCCAGAACCTATTCTGTAGGATTTCTCCTCCCAATATTACGCTTTCAGCCGCGCCATCAGCTCCTGTCCACAATCGGAGGAAACGCCTTCTTGTACACGGTGCCACCCTTGATGACGGTCGACGCATAACGTAGAAGAAGCGCACAATAATTCAAGAGAAGCGGATGTCGAAATCGGACCCATCCTTGCCGATAATCGAAACCGCAAGCGGGGACTTTCCGGTAGGAGCCGACGAGTTGGAAACCTCTCTGGGGCCGCGCTCCCCTATCCCGCTGTCGCCCTCGACGTCGGCGGGAAATCGCCAGGGGTACACGACGGGGTGCCCGGCCGTCTTCGGTGACCACCGGGGTGCGCCTCTCCACCAGCTCGCTCGCCGGCGTGCGGCGAGCGAGCCGTGGGAAGGTGCCGCGATCAACTGCGCCGACCTCCCCCCACGACCGTTTCCCATGCCCCCACCTTCTTCCAACCTCCGCACATAGGCCCGAACTGGAGCGGGCTGCGCCCGCAACCACGTGATCCGCGCGCGGCGGCCCCGCCGCAGACCGAAGCGAGCGAGCCCGACGCCCCTGTCGCCAGTGGCGGGGTATCAGCAGGGACAGATCGTTGACGTCCCTGTGTTGACCCGCCTCCATGAACGCGCGGCGGCGGCGCACGCCTCCTATCAGGTGATGCGTGACCTGTTCGAGGATCTGGAGAGGATTGCGGGCGTGGAGCACCGGCGCGGGCGCTCCTTCTACGGCCTGCGCAGGCAGGCAACCGACCTCGCGCCTGAGTTCGCGCAGGACGCGCGAGTCCTCAACAGCATTTCCGGCCACGCCGACAGCGCCACGCGCGAGCAGGTCTATCAGGACAAGGAGAACGAGCGGGTGCGCGTCAAGCCGCGGAGGTACGGCGCTCCATGCGGCGCTACCTGCTGGAGGGAAAGGACGGCGAGCAGATCGCCGCCTGACCAAACCTATCCCACAATCTGTACCACCCCGCCGGGACGATGGAAGAGCCGCGGCCGGTGCGGGCGTCGGAGGGGCTCATAGTACCGGGGAAGCCGGGTAATGCCGGTGGAGGGAAGGAGCCCTGCTTCTGGGACG
>DASUYB010000003.1 GCA_036377595.1 Longimicrobium sp.
CACCGCTACCGCAAGCGAACCCCCGCAATGGCCATCGGGCTGAGCGGCCACGTCTGGACCTGGGAGGAATTCCTGACTCGGAGAATTCATCACTGATGAGTAGAGTCACTACCTATAGATCCTTCGGCCTGCAACCACTTGCGCAGACGCCGGTTACGGTGTGGCCGGCCTCAGGATGACGTCGGCGGGGATTTGTGCGGATTCCCAATCACCGCCGCCGCGGCTGGTAGTTGAAGACGGTCTGTCGGTTGCGGCCGATGGTGCGGGCGTCCTTCATCAGGAAGCCGGCGCGGCGCGCGTCGGCGGCCTGCAGGTCGGGGAGGAGGCGCGCGTTCGGGGCCACCAGCACGCCCAATTGGATCATCCGCCCGCGGCAGATCTCCACGTAGTGCGACAGGCTGAAGCGCATCGCGGCGCGCCCGGCCTCGAGATGGTGGAAGGCGAACTCCTGCGCGAAATCCTCGCCCACGCCGTAGGTGCAGTCGTCGCCCGGCGGCTGGATCTCGTGCGTCTTCAGCGCCTCGACCATCGCCGCCAGCGACGCGAAGGAGCGCACGTGCGCCGAGTCCATCGCCTGCCGCACCAGGCGGTCGGCCATCAGCGCGCGCAGCAGCTCGCGTTCGGGGACGAGGTCCGTCGCGCGCACCTCGTGCGGGCGGGCGACGGTGCCGCGCGCCAGGTCGTACGCCACGAAGCGCGTCCACAGGATGGGATGCGCGCCGCCGCAGTCGCAGTAGTTCGCCTCCTCCAGGCTCACGATCGAGCCCACCACCGACATCAGCCGGTACTTCATCTCGAACTCGCGCACCGGCACCTCGTCGTCGTGGTCGCTCGCCATCTTCGCCCACTCGGCGTCGGCGACGCGGCGCGCGCTGAAGACGAGCGCGCCGTCGCTGGCCCGCCGCGCGGTGATGTCGCGCTCCGTCCACGCCACGTCGAACCCGCCCGAGCGCCCGCGCCAGATCGCCTGCTGCGCGTCGGCCGCCGTGGCGCCGAGGCCGGCCATCATCAACAGCGGTAGGGAGATGCGGGAGATCGCAAGCATCCGTGTCCTCGGGGAGATGGGGATCGGGGGATGATGCCCGTCCGCTACGCGGGGAGCGGGAGCGGAGATTCGAAGATGACGCGCCGCACCTCGCCGGGGACGACGAGCGCGGCGTTGGCGGCTGCGGCGAGCTCCGGCGGCGCCTCGGTGAAGCCCAGACCGCGGAACATGGCGAGCGAGGCCGCGTTGTCCTCGCGCACGTCGGCGTAGACGCGGGTGACGCCGTCGCGGTACGCCTCCGCGCACGCCGCGCGCACGAGCTGGCGCCCCAGTCCCAGCCGCCGCGCCCACGGCGACACGCCGACCGAGCGCACCCAGTGGCCGGGGAGCGCCACCCCCTCCGCCGCGTACTCGTCCACGAAGGTGAAGCCGCGCACCGTCCCCCGCGCGTCGAACGCGGCGACCGGGAAGCCTTCCGCCGCCCACCGGCCGCGCACCTGCCGGGCGATGAGGTCGCGCATCCGCGGCAGCGCCTCGGCGGCGAAGGCGTCGAGCGCGGCGGCGTCGCCCGGGCCGGCGCGGCGGATGCGGACCTGTCCCACGTGCCGGGCGCGCATCCGCCGCGTGGCCGGGGAGGAGCGGACGAAGCGGAGGGCGGGGCCGAGCACCCGGCGCGCGCCCGCGCCGGCGCGCTGCATCGCCCACGCGGCGGCGCGGTGGGTCGCGCCGAACTCGAACGTGCGCCCGCCGCGACGGACCGCCATCACGCGGCCGTGGACCTGGCAGGCGTCGTCCTCCATCGCGCCGTGCAGCGTCCCCAGCCGCGGCGGTTGGACGGCGGCGACGACGCGGACGGACCACGGCCCGCCGCAGCGCACCAGCGCCAGGTCGCCGCGGCGCAGCGCATCGCCCCCGCACCGCTCGATCCCCATCTCGTCGCCCGGGCGCAGGAGCGGCGCGAAGGTGCGGCCGTTCACCGGGAGCCAGGCCAGCTCGCCCGGGGCGGCGGCGCGGAGTCGCGCGAGGACGTCGCCGCCCGGCGCGGCCGCATCTCCCGAAAACACGCGAGGCGCGGAGGACGCGGCCCGTTCCGCGCGCTCCACGCCCCGGTGCCAGCTCACGTTGCTCAGCGGTGGGAGTCGTGCTGGTGCGGCATCCCCGGCGTGTGCGTGTGCTCCGCCGCGGGCCGGGGAGTCGCGGGCTTCGCGGGCGCGGCGGCCGTGCCGTGGCTCATCCCCGCCATCCCCCCGTGCGGGTGGCCGGAAGGGGCCGAGCCGCCGTGCATGTGGCCGCTTCCCTCCTGGTTCCCCGTGTGCACCAGGTGCCAGTCGAGCTTGAGCTGCGGGTCGTTGCGGTCCACCCCCGGCCAGCGCGCGTCGCCGTCGGGAACCAGCGCGCCGCCCAGCGCTCCCATCGCGCCGCTGGGGATCATCCGCCCGGTCGGGTTGTCGTACTCCGCCGTCAGCCGGTACAGGTGGTCCGGTCGCACGGGCACACCCAGGCGCCAGACGAAGAGCCCGGTCGGCATCCCCACCACCTCGCCGTCGGCATCCAGCGTCGGCCGCGACTCCCAGATCACTTTGTTGGCGGTGACGTCGGTCAGCCGCAGCGCGGTGCCGTACTGGTGCAGGTGCCCGCCGAGGCCCAGGATGCGCCCCGCCACGGCCGGACGCGCCTCCCAGCTGCGGCTGGAGCGCCCCGGCGGCAGGTCCCACGAGTGCAGGCTCGCGGGCGGCATCACGTCCATGTAGAAGGGGAACACGGAGATCGGCTTCATCAGCGCGTCGCCCGGCGTGTAGCCGAAGTGGATGCGCAGGGTGACGCCCCTGTAGTCGCGCCCGGTGGGATTGTGCATCATCGAGGTGACGATGAGCTCCTGGCCGCGGCGCACGCGGTAGCCCAGCATCCGCGGCAGGCCGACGGGCGGCGTCTCCTGCCCGGCGGCCGCCACGCGCAGCATGATGGGGCTGAACAGCTCGCGCTGCCCGGGGGCGATCACGTTCACGTGGTGCAGCGTGCGCCGGGGAACGGGGCGGCCGCGCGCGTCCACCATCTCCACCCGGAAGCCGTGCAGCCAGCCGTCCACGGGGATGCTGGCGTGGTACGCTGGCAACTGCTTGTGGCCGCCGGCGGCCGGCAGGTCCACCGGGCCCACCTCCAGCACCAGGTCCCTGTTCGGCGCGTCGACGCGGACGCGCAGCCCCGTCAGGTTCGCGGCCGCCGTCGCGGGCGCCTGCGCGTGCGCGAGGGAGAGGGTCGACGGCAGCGCGGCCAGCATCACGAGGCCGCGGAGGTGCGCGCTGCGGAATCGCATGGGTCGGTGCGGAAGGATCGCGATGGATCGGTGTGGCTGCGGATCAGGCGCGGAATCGCGCGGAGGCGTGCCCCACAACGTAGCAGGAAAGTGCACGCTTGGGGAGTGGCGGGGCATGCTTCAGGCGGGAACGACGTCCGAGAGGAGTATGCGAATAAATTCGCGGCTACAACCACACGAAGTCCCCTCCGGGGACTACAGGCGTCGTCGCGGACGAGGCCACGGCGCTCGCGACGGGCCTCCAAATCGGTGAACCCGGGAAGCCGGTCGCGAGCACCGTAATCGCAGCCGATGGGAAGCCGGTAGTCCGCGAAGGCGGACTTCGTGTGGTCGTAGCCGCGAATTTATTCGCATTGTCCCCCGACGATGCCCGGCCACTCTCTCCGGCCACTCTCTCCGGCCACTCTCTCCGGCCACTCGACCGCGGCGGCGCCCGCGGCCGCGGTCGCGCCCGCACCCTACGTCGCCACTGCGAGAGACTTGGCCTTCGTCACCGTATCGGGGTCGGGCTCGCGGCCGAGGATGGCGTCGGCGATCAGGGGGCCGTGGAACTTGCCGTTCTCGATGAAGATCTTGTTGGCGTCGTAGCCCGCCGCCAGCACCCCCGCGATGTACACGCCGGGGACGTCCGTCGCCATCGTCGAGCGGTCGTGCGTCGGGATGCCGGTCTTGGGGTCGATGGTGACGCCAAGCGCGCGCAGGAGGCCGGGGTCCGGCTCGTATCCCGTCATCGCCAGCACCCAGTCGTTCGGCAGGGTGCGGATCTCGCCCGTCTCCAGGCTCTCCACGTCCACCTCGCGCGGGCGGATGGCGACGACGCGGTGGCGCCAGAGGACGGGGATGGATCCCTCGGCGATGCGGTTCTCCATGTCGGGACGCACCCACGGCTTCACGCCGCGGTCCAGCTTGTCGAAGAGGTGGACGATGGTCACGCGCGCGCCCTCGCGCCAGGTGGTGAGCGCCGCGTCGGCCGCGCTGTTCCCCGCGCCGATGACGACGACGTCCTGGTCGAAGTAGAGGAACGGCTCGGTGAAGTAGTGCACCACCTTGTCGAGTTCCGCGCCGGGCACGTCCAGCCGCCGCGGCGTGTCGAAGTAGCCGGTGGCGATCACGATGTTCCTGGCCCGGTACTCGGCGTCGTCGGCGTCGCGGATGCGGGTGCGCAGGATGAAATCATCCCCGTCGCGCTCGATCTCGACCACGTCCTCGTACTGGTGCACGTCGAGCCCGAAGTACGTCACCAGCTTGCGGTAGTAGCGCAGCGCCTCGCGCCGGGTGGGCTTGTCGCCCGCCGTGGTGAAGGGAACGTTGGCGATCTCCAGCTTCTCCGGCCCGCTGAAGAACGTCGTGTACGTGGGATACCGGTAGACGGACCAGGTCACCGGCCCGCGGTCGAAGTTCACGCACGAGAGGCCGCGCTCCCTGGCGGCCACGCCCACCGCCAGCCCGCACGGCCCCGCCCCCACCACCGCGATGTCGAACGGCTGCTGCTCAGCCATCTGCGCTCGTCTGCCCGGGATACGACGCGTCCCGCCGGCACCGCGCCGTCGGGACGTGGAAGAATATCGCCGGAGCGAGCCTCCGGCCAAGTTCGTGCCGCGAACTCCTATTGGGATTTACCCACGAGTGGGCGGAGCGAATCCTCCACAAATTGATTTGGCTTCCAGCCCTTGAGGATGCGGTCAAGGACGAACGTGTCCGTAGCACCCAGCGCCAAGCCCAGCGCTGTCCCTAAGCCGCCTGCCCCGATCGAATCCAAACCTACGCCTAAACCTGAGAACAAAAGCCAACGGACAGTCTTGGAGGGGAGTTTATCCACCCAAGTCGAAGTAGTCACACTCCTGAAGTATTCCTTGATCAAGTCTGCGTCCGCCGGCTGGCTATGTAGCCAACTCTTGAACTTGGCCGCCTTCTCGAGCAACCGAAGGACATCCTCGACGCCAATTCGACCGGTGTTGACAGCTTCGCGAATGGCACGACCATCAGCAAACAAGAAGTCCTGAAATCGTGCTATGTTCGATTCATTTTCGGCGCGCCTCGCGAGAAGCGAATCAATCCGTACGGCTGCTACGACCGAGTTCACTGGATCTGCTGCCATATCTGCCCCAGAACGCGCGGCATCCTCCAAAATCTCGCGAGCACTAAGGAAATGCGCTAACAAGAATGCGGGTGTTAGCGGATCTGCCCGAAACGTGGTTCGACGAAACAATGCGTTTGCGACCACAAAATCGATGTTCGTCAGAACCCGTAACCCGTCCTCGACCTGTTGCACCTCAAATCGTGTATTCGACGGAAGATCGAGTCCCGGGGCAAAGATGCGTAACATGTGACGAACAGCTAAACTGACATACTCCGAGTCTAGCAGATCCGAGGTGACTCGCGTTGTTATTGCAGAGTCTGTTTGTTCAACGATGAGTCTTCGGCATACCTGCGCAGTAACTCTCCGCGCTCGTCCTCGACGACCGATCACTTCCTCAAGGGCACGCCTAATTAGCACTTCTGGTCCAGCAACACCGGTTTCACCTGCTGCAAGCGCCATGACCACAGGATGGTAGCGTTCGCGCGCACTTCCAGTGTTCGCAGTGTGGATTCCAGTTAGCCCCTGCTGGAACCTAAACTTTGCCACGCCGCTGTTCAGAAGCGCGAGAAGCCCCTCCGGGGACCACATCCTAGCGATCTGCTTAATGACTCCTGGATTGACCAGGACTTCAGCCTCGCCATAGAACAGCAGTCCCTCGACCAACGCGCCAAGATCGAGCGGTGTATCTGCGTCCAGCGGACTGTGCGGTCGGAGGCTTAGTTTCTCGAACATTCCCTGTCTTTCAGCGTTGCTCGCATCCTTGCTCTAACCAATCCACCCAAGCAGTCACGCTCGGTGTCCGAGCGGCGAGACAAATCTCCGTAGTATAACATGTACTCCTTAAGCACCGTGGCGAAGGGCGCCGTATTAGGAATGAGGGATAAGCACGAATAGGGGAGGCAGCCTTCTGCCGCCCGTGCTTTTGTTCGACGTCGTGTAGGCCCCGCGGGAACAGACGTTGGGACCCGATCGGGACGATGAGGAGATTTGGGATCACGCAGAGTCAGCAGGGTCAGCAGAGAGAACAGCTTCAGTTCTCTGCTGACCCTGCTGACTCTGCGTGAGACCTTCTGTTCCAGGAATCAATCTGCCGCGATCTCGTCCGGGATCTCGCGCCGCTCGGCGGCGGTGGCGCCGTTCGTCGCCGCGTCCACCGCCTGCTCGAAGTCGGCGATCAGGTCGGCGGCGTCCTCGATCCCCAGCGACACGCGCACAAAGCCGTCGCGGATGCCGTTGGCGGCGCGCTCCTCGGGCGTCATCGCCGAGTGCGAGGTGTAGCGCGGCTCGCTCACCAGCGTCTCTACGCTGCCCAGCGACGGGGCCACCTTCGCCAGCTGCAGCGCGCGGACGAAGCGCGCCGCCGCCGGTCCCCCGCCCGCGATCTCCAGCCCGATCATCCCCCCGAAGCCGTCCAGCACCCGCCGCGCCGTCTCGTAGTCCCGGTGCGACGGGATCCCCGGGTAGTGCACGCGCGCGATCCCCGGGTGCGAATCCGCCCAGAGCGCGACCGCCAGCCCGTTGGCGTTGTGGCGCTCCATCCGTAGCGCCAGCGTCTTCATCCCCCGCTCCAGCAGCCACACGCCGTGCGGGTCGAGCGCCGGCCCCCAGATCTTCGCGCGGTCGCGCACCGCCTTCACCCGCGCGGCGCCGCCGGCGATCACCCCCGCGGTCACGTCGCTGTGGCCGCCCAGGTACTTGGTGCCGCTGTGCATCACCAGGTCTACCCCGTGCTCCAGCGGCCGCGAGTTGATCGGCGACGCGAAGGTCGAATCCACCATCACCACCGCGCCGCGTGCGTGCGCCTCGTCCGCCAGCGCGCGCAGGTCTAGCACGCGGACCAGCGGGTTCGACGGGCTCTCGCCGATCACCAGCTTCGTCTCCGGGCGGAACGCGTCGGTCCACCCGGGGGCGAACATGTCGACGAACGTCGTCGTGATCCCCAGCCGCGGCAGCTCGTTCTCCAGCAGCGCGCGGGTGCCGCCGTAGATGGCGTCCGTCGCGACGACGTGGTCGCCCGCCTGGACGACGGAAAGGACGGCGCACGACATCGCCGCCATCCCGCTGGCCAGGACGACGGCGTCCTCCGCCCCCTCCAGCGCGGCGATGCGCGCCTCGGCCAGCACGTGGTTGGGCGCGTTGCCATAGCGCTGGTAGAGCACCGGGCCGCGGCCGTCGGGGTCGTTGTAGAAGGTGGTGGAAAGGACGATGGGGTTCACCACCGGCCCGTAGAGGTCCTTCGCCCCCTCGCCCGCGTGCACGGCGCGGGTGGACGGCCCGGGCGTGCGGCTGGGATCAGTCATCGAGCAGCATGGACAGGGGCGTCACCGTGCCGTCGGGGTGCGGGGTGACCACCCGGTGGTTGATCAGCGCGGCCAGCGTGGCCTCCACCGCGTCGGGCGAAAGGCCCGTGTCGGCAGAGAGCTCGGCGGCGCCGGCGCGGCCGCGGCGCGTCAGCGCGTCCCACGCGGCGCGATGCACCGGCGTGGCCGCCCCCATCAGCTTCACCGTCCCCTCCTCGTCGCGCGCGACCAGGAGGAGCGAGTGCCGCTCCAGCACCGCCTCGATGGCCTCCTCGTGGTGCTCCTGCATCCCCAGCACCACGAAGTACGCCTCGGCCGGCCGCTCCTCGCCCAGGAAGCGCAGGAGGAGCTTGGCCACGATCTCGTCGGCGCACGAGTAGTCGAGCACGCGCACCTGCGAGAAGTCGAGGATCGACAGGCACGGCTCGGCGGGCCCGTCCATCTCCGCGATCTGGCTCTCCACGCCGGTGCGGATGGCGCGGCCGGTGGGGCGCGTCACCAGGTTGCTGAAGAGCGAGGTCACCGAGCGGCGCTGCACGGCCATGAGGCGGAAGGGGGCGCGGGTGACGAGGGCGGCCTGCACGCTGCGTCAGGCGTCAGCGACAGTGACCTTGTCCATGCGGTCGCCCTTCTGGAGCTGCCGCACCACGTCCATCCCCTGCGTGACCTTGCCGAACACGGTGTGCACCCCGTTCAGGTGCCGGGTGTTGGCCTCGCTCAGCACGATGAAGAACTGGCTCCCGCCGGTGTTCTTCCCCGCGTGCGCCATCGAGAGCGAGCCTTCCTCGTGCCGGTGGGGATTCCCCTCGGTCTCGCACTTGATCTGCCACCCGGGCCCGCCGGTGCCCACGCGCGGGTGGTTCAGCCCCAACTCCTTGGTCAGCGGGTCGCCGCCCTGCACCACGAAGTCGGGGATCACGCGGTGGAAGATGATCCCGTCGTAGAAGCCGCTCCCCGCCAGCTTCTCGAAGTTCGCCACCGTCCCCGGCGCCTCGTCGGGATAGAGCTCGGCGGTGAAGGTGCCTTTGTTGGTTTCGAAGGTCGCGGTTTTCATGAGTGCGTGAGTGCGAGAGTGCGAGAGTGCGAGAGTGCGAAAGCAGAACGGTGCCGCGATCGGATCACCCCGGACGCGGGCGCTGCGGTGGCGGCGACGCCGTCCGTGCGCGGGCGCCGGGGGCGGGCGCGGCGGGCTGCGGCGGCGCGGGCTCCTTCGCCGGCAGGATGATCTCGATCTGCGCGCCGGGGAAGTACGGCAGGTCCTTCGCCAGCGGCTGCGCGTCGTCCCACTCGGGAACGTCGGCGATCTTCGCGGTGCCCGAGCGGATGGAGATCTTGCCGCCCCACTTTCCCACGCGCTTGCGGATCTGCTTGAGCCCCTGGCCGCGCCCCGGCTCGCGGAAGCGGGTGACGCCGTGGATGAACGCCGCCTCCAGCGCCGTCGCGTCGCCCCAGCGATCGCCGAAGCGCGCGGCGTGCTCGCGCTCGAGCGAGCCCTTGAAGCCCACGCCCAGGTCCATCACCGCGATCACCGCCACCTGCCGCTCGATTCCGCGCCAGCGCCGGTAGGTCTGGATCCCCACCCAGCCGGGCGCGGCGGCGTGCTCGATGATGTTCTGGGAGACTTCGGAGAGGAGGACGCTGAAGCCGATGGCGTCGACCTTGGAGTGGCCGAGCTTCTCGGTCAGCAGCGCGCTCACCCGCCCCTCGTTCAGCTCGTTGACGACCGCGTGCACGTCGTCGGCCGAGTTGATCACGGTGATGGGCAGCAGCGCGCCGCTCTCGGGGACGCGGCCGCGCGGCGCCGCCATCTCGAACGCATTGGCCGCCGCGGCCAGGAAGCCCATCCCCCCGAAGTAGCGCACCACCTCGGGCGACTGCGGAAGCTGCAGCATGGGCCGCCCGCCTCCCTCGCCCAGCCAGGTGCCGAGCGCCAGCAGGCCCAGCATCCCGTACGGGTCGGCGAAGCGCACGTGGCGCGCGTCGAAGAGCAGCTTCTCGTCGCCCGCGCCGGCCGATTCGGCGAGGAGCGCCTCGAAGGCGTCGCCGTTCAGCGTCGGGGGCACCGCCACCACGCGCGTCATGCGCCGGTCCGTCCGTTCGTCGGCATGCCCGGCAAACTACTCGCGGAGAGGGGAATCGGAAAGTGTTCGGTGTGGAAGCGGGATGCCGATTGCACCCGGAACAATCCCGCACCGACGTTGCCCCAAGGCCGGCCAGACTGTAATTAGCGTCCGCGCAAGCGTCCTTGCGTGCGACAAAGCGGTGCCCCTGGACCCGACAAACTGGTGACCGCGCGGCGTGAAACGGGTGGGTCGCACCGCCACGCCGCGGTACCATTTGTTTGGCGCGCCTATCCGGCCAGCGCCGCCCACACCCATCCCAAGAGGCAGACGATGAAGAAGCTCGCGCTCAAGCTCGAGGACATCGGGGTCGAGTCGTTCGAGGTGCAGGAGAAGTCCCGCGGCGGGGTGGTAAGCCGGGAAGACACGGTCGATCCCAACTGCGGCGGCACCCATTCGCTGGCATATGCCACGCACTGCGACTGTTCGGGCGGCGCCAACTGCACCACGCCCTGCGTGGAGTACAGCCAGGCGACGGACCTCTACATCTGCTGCGGCTGACGCGATCTCCAGGTGCCATGCAAGGCAGAGCCGGCCGCCGGAGCTTCCGGCGGCAGGCTCTGCCTCGTTTCTCGCTCAGGACTCAGGACCCATACCGGCTGCCGCAATGGATTTTGCATTCCGCTCGGATGTCATCCGAGCGGCGCCACTGCTCCGAACCTTCAATCGCGCGGATGCCGAGCGGCGCCCGAGGAATCTGTGCCTGCGTCCGAGCGACAGGCGCCTGTGGCTCGGAAGCCGGCCACAGATTCCTCAGGCGCCACGACTTCGGCATGGAGGACAGGGCGGCGCGGCGCCTTCGGAATGACATTCTTTCCTCCAATGCGCAGTTGATCCGACGATTCGGTATCAGGACTCAGGACTTTCACCCCTTCCTCGCATACTTCAGCATCACGTTGCCGTTGGGATACGGCTTGGCCTCCAGCAGCTCCAGACGCACGGTCGACGGCACGCCGCTGACGAGCAGTTTCCCGCTTCCGAGCAGGACGGGGCCGACGATGAAGTGGTACTCGTCGATCAGCCCGCGCTCCGTGAGCTGGGAGACGATGGTGCCGCTGCCGAACAGCATGATGTTGCCACCCTCTCCACCCTTCATCGCCTCCACCTCGCGCGGGTCGAGGGTGGGATGGAGGTGGGAGTTCTGCCACGTCACCTCGTTGCGGGTGGTGGAGAACACGTGCTTCTCGGCCTGGTTGATCCATTTCGCCATCGCCACCATCTCGGGCGAGTGGCGGCTGGGGGTGTGAGGATCCGGCCCGGCCGGCGCGTCCTGGGACACGTGGGGCCAGAACGACTCGAACATCTCGTACGTCCGCCGGCCGAACAGCATGGTGCCGCTGCCGCCCAGGCCCCCCGCCGCCTCCCTGTCGAGCGCCTCCTCCGGCACCACCCATCCCAGCCCGCCGCCCGCGTCCGCGAAGTACCCGTCCGCCGACACCCGGTCGAACGCCACGATCTTCCGCATCGTCGCAACTCCTGTCCGTGTCCTGAACCTGCGGGGCTACCCCCCGGTGTCATCCTGAGGACGCGGTGCACCGAAGCCGCGTTCACACCAGCGCTTGTGCGCCCGAAGGATCTTGCATGGCGGGCTGGAGATCCGCTCGAAGGAGCAAGCCTGGCCGCACGGCCGAGTAGATCCTTCGGTCGGCGCCAACTCTCCGTTCAGACGCGGGTTGCGTTCGGCGCCTCCCTCAGGATGACACCGGGAGGTGTCGGGGGAATGTTCTCCGAACCGGGTGGCGATCACGTCCCGGACGTGGCCGCCCGCAGCCGCGCGGCCTTCTGGTTGAGGTAGTCTCGCTCGGGGATGCTGGCCGTCCCCTCCGCGGCGGCGCGGTAGTGGGCGAGGGCGCGCCCGGGGTCGCCCGCGCGCTCCAGCAGGTGCGCGCGGACGGCGTCCAGGCGGTAGTGGCCGCGCATCCGCGGGTCGGCCGCCAGCGCCTCCACCCGCTCCAGCCCCACCCGCGGCCCGTGCACCATCGCCGCGGCGATCGCGTGGTTGAGCGCGACCATGGGGTTGTCGGACATCCGCATCAGCACGCCGTAGAGCGCCATGATCTGCGGCCAGTCGGTGTCCTCCACGCGCGCGGCCTCGTCGTGCACCGCCGCGATCGCCGCCTGCAGCTGGTACGGGCCGGCGGCGCCCTTCGCCAGCGCTCCGGAGACGAGCGCGATCCCCTCATCGATCTCCTCGCGGTCCCACAGCGCGCGGTCCTGCTCGTCGAGGGGGATCAGCTCGCCGTGCGGGCCCGTGCGCGCGGCGCGGCGGGCGTCGGTCAGCAGCATCAGCGCCAGCAGCCCGGCAACCTCTCCATCGTCCGGGAGGAGATCGTTGAGCGCGTGGGCCAGTCGGATGGCCTCGCTGGAGAGATCGGTGCGCTGCAGCGAGGGCCCGATGCTGCTCGCATATCCTTCGTTGAAGATGAGATAGAGGACGTGTAGCACCGCCGCGAGCCGCCCCGCGCGCTCCCCTTCCCCCGGCATCTCGAAGGGGATGCCGGACGACCTGATGCCGGCCTTGGCGCGGCTGATCCGCTGCGCCATCGTGGCCTCGGGAACGAGGAAGGCGTTGGCGATCTCCGCCGTCGTCAAACCGCCCACCGCGCGCAGCGTCAGCGCGATGGCGGACGCCGGGGTGAGCGCGGGATGGCAGCACATGAAGAGGAGGACGAGGGTGTCGTCACGGTCCACGCCCACCTCGCCGTCGGGCGGGGGGACGAACGCCCAGTCGGCCCACACCGCCGTGGCCACGGAGTCCTCGCGGCGGCGGCGCGCCATCTCGCTGCGGAGATGATCGGTGAGCCGCCGCAGCGCGACGTGGTAGAGCCACCCGCGCGGGTTGGCGGGAACGCCCTCCGCCGGCCACTGCATCGCGGCGGCGATCAGCGCCTCCTGCACCGCGTCCTCCGCCGCGGCGAAGTCCCCGTGGCGGCGGGCCACCGCGCCGAGCACCTGCGGCGCCAGCTCGCGCAGCAGGTGCCCGACCGTAGCTTCCAGCGTCTCCGCCGTCACAGCTCGGTGGGTGGCGCGCTCATCACCTGCCGCACCTCGATGGGCATGTTCAGCGGCACGCCGCCGGGCCCGGGCGCCGCGGAGGCCTTCGCCGCCAGCTCGTACGCCCGCTCGGGCGAGGCCACGTCGACGATCCAGTAGCCGGCCAGGAACTCCTTGCTCTCGGCGAACGGCCCGTCGGTGATCGGCTGGCCGTCCTTCCCCGCGCGGACGAGCTTGGCCTGGCCCGGAGGCGTCAGCCCCTGCCCGTCGACCCACTCGCCCGCCGCGGTCAGCTCCTGGTTGAACTGGTGCATGAACGCGATGTGCGCCTGGAAGTCCTCGGGCGACCAGCCGCTGATCTGGTAGTCGCCGGTGCCGGCGGGCACGTGCATCATCATCATGTACTTCATGGTCCTGTCTCCTCCCTGGGGTCTGGCGCCGTGGTCCGGCGTTGCGAAAGGAGCCGTCGTTGGCCCTCGCGTACGGTAGTCGGAGCCGAGCGCGGGTTCTCTACATCACCTTCCGAAATCTTCTCGGCGATAATCTTCTCCGACGATAACGTGACGGGCGGGTAAACCCGCGGCTGGAACATTGGGAAGCCTCGCAAACTGCGCGAGACTGCGTGAATCCTGCGTGAGGGCCATGGCTACGTTGCCTCGCTGGCCTCGGAGTAGAGCTCCGGGCCCTCCCACAGCCAGTTCGCGGCCTGGTGGCGCTCGCGCGCGATGCTCATCGCGGTGGAGACGGCGTCGGGCGAGGCCCGGTCGATGCGGACGCCGTTCACCCCCAGGTCGCCGTCCACGAGGGTGAGGCCGCCGAGATCGAGCGGGCCGAACCAGGCCGTCGCCGCGAAGCTCGCGAAGTCCATCGGGCGCGGGCGGATGGAGAAGTCGCGCAGACGCCAGTGCAGCGCGAACAGCCGGTTGCGCAGCGTGGCGATCTCCTCGCGCGGGCGGAGCGGGGGCTCGGCCAGCAGCTCGGCCGCGGCGTCGGCGTCGAGCACGCCCATGCTCGTCAGCAACGTGCCGACGTCCACCACGCGGTCGTGCGGCGGAAGCTCGAACCGCCCGAGCGCCCACGCCAGCACCGCCAGCCCCTCCAGCCGCCAGGCGGCGTCCACGTGCCGCTGACCGTGCAACTCGCCCAGCGGCGTGCGCAGGATCTCGCGCTCTTCCGGCTCCATCTCCGCGTCGGCGCCGGCGTCGCGCGCCCACTCCAGCAGCCGCTCGTACGTCTCGTCGACCGCGGGCTGGCGGGCTTCGCGCTCGAGCATGGCCCGCGCGGTCAGCGCCGTCAGCGCTAGGGCGCGCGCCGCCACCCGCTCCGCCGACGGCGCCTCGTCGGCCGGACCCTCCTCGCCGGGCGCGGTGGGGCGCGAGCGCTCGTGCATCCGCGCGCCCAGCGGATCCGTGACGGGCACCTGCATCGCCACGCGCGGCCACACCGCCGCGGGATCCTCGGCCGGCTCGCCGCCCGCGCCGTAGAGGACACGGCCGCGCGCGTCACGCAGCGTGCCAGGGGTGAAGATCACCGCGTCCGTGGCCTCCGCGACCGCGAGCACTGCGGCCAGGCGAGGGTCGTCGAGCGACTTCAGCTCGGGCTTGAAGATGGTGGCCACGACGCCGCGGAACGTGCCGATCACCCCCATCACCCGCGCGGTCCGCGACGTGGCGGGGAATTGCGAGAAATAGCCCCGCATCCCGTCGACCTGCTGCGACCAGTTCGGCTCCGAGGAGAACGCGGGGTCGTACGACAGCGTGAGCGTGCGCCGGCTCCACAACCTGCCGAACGTCGCCACGGCCTGCGTCCACGCGTCGTCGGGGCCGTCGAGCTGCACCGAGGGCGCGACCTCGCGCAGCCGCCGCGCGATGAGCCCCCGGTCCACATCCCGCAGGTAAAGCGAGATCAGCTCACCGACCATGTGGAAGTCTCCAAATCAGGGGGATTGATGATGCAGATCGATGGAGAAGTGAGCAACGTGTGACGGAGATGGAGATCACGAGGCGGGCTGCTCCGGGTGAAGCACTGCTGCGTCGCACCGGATCTCGTGCTGCCACGATGATAGATCCTTCGGCCTGCAAACGCTTGCGCAGACGCTGATTACAGTCTGGCCGGCCTCAGACTCAGGATGACGTCAGCGTGGATCGGTCTGAATGCATCACCCAACTCCCGCATCTCGTCATGCCCACGCCTCCCGCCGCGCGACGAGGTGCTCGTACAGGGCCGTCGCGCCGCGGTGCTCCATCTTCACGACGGCGGCGGCGTTGGCGCGCTCGACGGCCGCGCGCAGGCCCAGGCCGCCGAGCAGGCCGCACCACGCCGCCGCGCCCCAGACATCGCCCGAGCCGGTGGGATCGCCGCTTGTCACGCGGTGATGCGCGGGGACGTGGCCCGCGCCGGCGGCGGTGATGCGCCGCTCGCCGCGCAGCCCCGGCCGCGCCTCGTCGCCGCCGCGCGCGGCGAAGGCGGCGCCGCGGGGGCCGAGGGTGACCAGCGCCGCATCCGGCCCGTACGCCAGCAGCTCGGCGGGGGGATCGGTGGGAGACGGCGGCGGGGCGATCAGCGCGCGCTCCTCCTCGTTCATCTGCACCACGTCGAAGCAGCCGAGCCAGCGCTCCCAGTCGGGGAGGCGGCGCGGGAGGCGCGGCCCGTCGCGCGGAGGACCGAGGAAGAGCGAGTGGAAGTCGGCGTAGACGGGGCCGGGAAAGCAGCGCGCCAGCCGCTCCGCCGACGCGAGGTCCATCTCCCAGCCGGAGAAGAAGTTGACGAGCAGCGCGTCGAGCCCGGCGACGTGCGGCGCCAGCTCGTCCCACGTCCACCCGCGCACGCCGCCGCGCATCTGCTCGCCGCGGTTGTGCTCGTCGGTGTAGACGAGCTCGACGCGGTTGTTCGGCTGGTCCACGGGGACGACGGCCGTGCGCGGCCCGACGCCGCCGAGCGTGTCGAGGTACGCGTGCGCGCGGCCGAGCAAGTCTGCGCCGACGTGCGCGATGGGGACGATCTCCCACCCCTCGGGTCGCGTGGCCGCCGCGGAGGCGAGGGAGTACGCCATCCCGCCCCACGACTCGAACGCGCGCCCCGCCGCCTGGTCCGCCAGCGTCCAGCAGGTGTCCCAAACGAAGGTGCCGAGGATGCCGAGGCGTTTCACGGGATGAGTGCGGGAGTGCGAGAGTGCGAGAGTGCGAGAGTGCGTGAGTGCGTGAGTGCGTGAGTGCGTCGTGAATCCGGGCGGCGGGAAGGTACGAGAGATCAGGCGGCTGCGGCAGGGGGCGGATTGATTACGGGCGGGTAAACCCGCGGGCTGGAACATTGGGAAGCCTGCTGCGCAGGCTGCGGCGCCGACCTTTCGCGCGATTCGTCCGCCTCTCCGCGAAAAAGAAAAGCCTCGCGCTGTTTGCGAGGCTTCCCAATGTTCCAGCCGCGGGTTTACCCGCCCGTCCCGATGCATGGCCGACGATCCGATCCCCGCCCATCACTGGGCACTGGGCACTGGGCACTGGGCACTCAGCACTTCAAACGTGCCCGTAGTTCTCCTTCTTGAACACCGCCGCCGCGCCCACCACGCCCGCGGTGCCGGGGAGCGTGCCCGAGACGATGCGGCAGCACTCCTGCGCGCTCTTGAAGGCGCGGCGCCGCACCTCCGCGCGCAGCGGCTCGAACAGGTGCTCGCCCGCGCGCGTCACCCCGCCGGCGATCACCACCATCTCGGGGTTCAGGATGTTGATGATGCTGGCGATCCCCGCGCCCAGGAACTTGGCGGTGTCCTTCATCACCTCGTTGGCGTAGGGGTCGCCCTCGACGACGGCCTCGTAGACCGTCGCCGCGGTGATGTCCTCGACCTTGCCGCCCACCATGTCCAGCAGCAGCGACGGCGCGCCCGCCTCCAGCCCCTCCACCGCGCGCGTGGCGATGGCCGGGCCGCTGGCGTACTGCTCCAGGCACCCGTAGTTGCCGCACTTGCAGCGCCGCCCGTTGCTGTCGATGGTCATGTGGCCGATCTCGCCGGCCACGTCGCTGCAGCCGTGGTAGATCTCGCCGTTCAGCACGATCCCGCCGCCGATCCCCGTCCCCAGCGTCAGCCCGACGAGCGTCTGCGTCCCCCGCCCGGCGCCCATCCACCACTCGCCGTAGGTGGCGCAGTTGGCGTCGTTGTCCAGCGTGCAGGGGAGGTGGAGCTGGTTGGCCATCAGGTCGCGCAGCGGGAAGTTGCGCCACCCCAGGTTGGGCGTGTTGATCACCGTTCCCGTCTTGCGGTCCAGCGGCCCCGGCGAGCCGATCCCCACGCCGGCGACGGCATCCCGCGTCGTCCCGTGCTGGGTGGTGACCTCCTCGATGGACTCCTCGACCATCGCCACCATCTTGTCGACCACGTACTTGGCGCCGCGCGTGGCGTCGGTGGGGTGCGTGCGCAGCCCCAGGACCTCGCCCCCCTCGATGGGGATGAGGCCCACGACGATGTTGGTGCCGCCCAGGTCCACGCCTGCGATCCAGCGCTTCTCGGCCGTTCCGGGGGTCATGTGCTCTCCAGTGGGGATGGGGCGGAGGCGGTGTCGCTTTCGGCCTGCAGCTCGGCCAGGCCGCGCCGCGCGCGGGTCAGCCCGCGGCGGCGGATCTCGCGGCGCAGCTCGCGGTTGCGGCGCCACTTCTCGGGGTCGGCGTAGGGCCGCTCGTGGTGGAGATGGAGCACCGGCGCGCGGTGGCGCAGCTGCTTCCCGCGCACGCCCGCGTTCTCCAGGCACTCGCCCACCGCGCGGTCCAGCCCGCCGTACGCCATGTCCAGGTCGTAGCCGTTCACCCGGAACAGGTCGGCGCGCCAGCCGCTGGCGTTGTGCCCGTTCCACGTCGCCCCCGTAGGCGTCAGCGCGTCGAGCAGCGTCGCCAGGAGACGCGAGCGGGTGAGCCGCAGCGTGCGCCGCCCCGGGTTCCACCCCCGCGCACGGAGCCAGCCCGGATCGGCGACGCGGCCGCTGCGCACGTCGTCGGGGGTGATGGCCTCGCTGACGGCGCGCGGGAGCTTCAGGTAGCCGCCGGAGAGGAATCGCCCCGGCTTGGCCAGCCGCAGGTGCGTCGCCACGAAGTCCGCGCGGGGGATGCAGTCGCCGTCGGTGAAGATGAGGTAGTCCCCGCGCGACGCGAGGATGGCGCGGTCCAGGATCTCCGTCTTCCGGAACCCCCGGTCCTCGTGCCAGACGTGGAGGATCTCCATCCCCGACTCATGGCGGACGCGGTCGATCACCTCCCGCGTCTCCTCGCCCGACCCGTCGTCGGCCACCACCAGCTCGAAGTCGCGCCGCGACTGCACGGCGAAGCCCCACAGCACCAGCTCCAGCGCGCGCGGGCTGTTGTAGGTGGTGAAGATGACCGACGCGCGCTCCGGCATCACCACCGCGGGGGCGAGACGATGCCGACCGCGGGCTTCCCTTCGCCGAACAGCATCCAGCCGCGCACGGTGCGGTAGACGAGCCAGGCCAGGCTGCCGAACCCCAGCACCATCATCAGCAGGAAGGCCATGGGGAAGAAGGCGAGGACGGCCATGAGCACGCCGAAGATCATCACCACGAACGCGGCGATGGAGACCAGGAAGGTGTCCACCAGCCAGTTGCAGTGCGATTCCAGCCAGGTGCCGCGCACGGCGTCGCGCTTGGTGTAGGCGATGATGGCGGAGACGATGTACAGCGGCCCGAACGCGAACGACGCGGCAAGGAGGATGTAGCCGATCTGCACCGTCTGCCGGTGCTGCGCGAGCGGATCGACGGGCGCGGCGTAGTACGGTCCGGCCGGCGCGTACCCCGGCGCGGGGGCGCCGTACTGGGGCGTCGAGCTGCCGTACCCCGCCGCCGGCTGCTCGTACGGCGCCGGGCGCTCGGGGATGGAGTAGCGCGGCTGCGTCTGCGCCGGCGTCATGGTCCGGCCGCACGCGGGGCACGCGGCGGCCGAGTCGGACACCGGAGACCCGCAGTCGGGACACGCGATCATCGCCATGGGATTCGTGACGAGTTGAGGGTCACCCGCGGCACCGCCCCACGCCCCCACCCCTTCCGTTCGAGAGAGTACGATCTCCGGCCCGTCCCGGTGTCAACGGCAACCATCACCGCGGCGACATCGGGGAATCGATCGAGATCGAGATCGCAAGGAGGAATATGCGACTAAAGTCGCGGCTACAACTACACGCAGTCCGCCTTCGCGGACTTCAACAGCGCCGCGAACGCATCATTGCGTACACCCCGCGCGGATGGTGGCGTGCTACCTCTCCCGGTACGGGAGAGGTGGCGAGCCTAAGCGAGCCGGAGAGGGCGCGATGCCCCGCGCCCACTCAGCACTCAGCACTCTCAGTCCCCCACCTGCAGCACCGCCAGGAACGCCTCCTGGGGGATCTCCACCGTGCCGACCTGCTTCATCCGCTTCTTCCCCTCCTTCTGCTTCTCCAGGAGCTTGCGCTTGCGGGTGATGTCGCCGCCGTAGCACTTGGCGGTCACGTTCTTCCGCATGGCCTTGATGCTCTCGCGGGCGATGATCTTGTTGCCGATCGCCGCCTGGATGGCCACCTCGAACATCTGCCGGGGGATCAGCTCGCGCAGCTTCTCGGCCACGTTGCGCCCGTATTCGTACGCCTTGTCGCGGTGGATGATCACGCTGAACGCGTCGACCGAGTCGCCGTTGATCAGCATGTCGAGCTTCTGCAGCGGGTTGGGGCGGTACTCGGCGAACTCGTAGTCCAGCGACGCGTATCCCCGCGTGGCCGACTTCAGCCGATCGTAGAAGTCGAGCACGATCTCCGCCAGCGGCAGGTCGTAGGTCAGCTCCACCCGCTGGGGGTCGGGATAGCTCATCCCCTTGAAGTCGCCGCGGCGCTCGTGGCAGAGCTTCTGGACCGCGCCGATGTACTCGGCCGGCGTCATGATCCGCGCGCGGACGTACGGCTCCTCGATGCGGTCGATCTTGGTGGGGTCCGGCAGCTGGCTGGGAGACTCGATCCACAGCTCCTCCCCGTCCGTCATCACCACCCGGTACTTCACGTTGGGCACGGTGGTGATGAGGTCGAGGTCGAACTCGCGCTCCAGCCGCTCCTGGATGATCTCCAGGTGCAGCAGCCCCAGGAACCCCGCGCGGAAGCCGAACCCCAGCGCGGTGGACGACTCGGGCTCGTACGAGAGCGAGGCGTCGTTCAGCTGCAGCTTGGCCAGCGCGTCACGCAGCTCCTCGTACTGCTCGGTGTCCGTCGGGTAGATCCCCGCGAACACCATCGGCTTCACTTCCTGGTAGCCGGGGAGGAGCTCGGTCGCGCGGTTGGCGGCGTCGAGGATGGTGTCGCCCGAGCGCGTGTCCTGCACCCGCTTGATCCCCGCGATGATGTAGCCCACCTCGCCCGGGCGCAGCTCGTCGAGGCTGTAGCGGCCGAGCTGGAGGTACCCCACCTCGTCGACCGGATAGACGGAGTCGTTGCTGCCGAAGGCGATGCGCATCCCCGGCCGGAACACGCCGTCGACCACGCGGATCGAGGGGACGGCGCCCACGTACTTGTCGTAGTACGAGTCGAAAATCAGCGCCCGCGGCGGCTTGTCCGGGTCGCCCTCGGGCGGGGGGACGCGCGCGACGATGGCCTCGAGGATCGCGTCGATCCCGATCCCCGCCTTGGCACTGGCGAGGATCACCTCGTCGGGATCGACGCCCAGGAGGTCCACCAGCTCCTCGCGGCGGCGCTCCGGCTCCGCGCCGGGGAGGTCGATCTTGTTGAGCACGGGGATGATCTCCAGCCCCGCGTCCATCGCCAGGAAGAGGTTGGAGAGCGTCTGCGCCTGCACCCCCTGCGATGCGTCGACGACCAGGATGGCGCCCTCGCACGCGGCCAGCGAGCGGCTCACCTCGTAGGTGAAGTCGACGTGGCCGGGGGTGTCGATCAGGTTCAGCTCGTACGGCCGCCCGTCGCGCGCGGCGTACTGCATCCGCACCGCGTTGAGCTTGATGGTGATGCCGCGCTCGCGCTCGATGTCCATCGAGTCGAGCACCTGCTCCTTCATCTCCCGCTGCTGCAGGGTGCGCGTGGCCTCGATCAGCCGGTCGGCCAGCGTGCTCTTCCCGTGGTCGATGTGCGCGACGATGCAGAAGTTACGGATGTGGTCTATGCGCAACGGACAACTACCTGTCGGTCCGGGGACGGAATTCGGGTTCGGAAGCCGGTAAAACTAGCCACGAAGCGGCTTTCCGGAAAGCGGGGCGGCTATCGGAAGCGCGCCCGCGCTGGTATCTTCCTGCGCTTCCCGTACACCGCAGCGACCAGAACGTCCGCCGCCCCGCGACGGACGCGTGGCTCGCGATAGACTCCGGCAGATGGATAGAGGGATGAGAGGGACGGATCGTTCGACGATGATGACGGCGCTGGCGCTGCTGGCGGCCGCGCCCGCCGCCGCGCAGGTGCCGCTGACCCCGCGCGCGCTGGGGATGGGAAACGCGTACGTGGCCGCCGCGCGCGGCAGCGAGGCGCTCTGGCAGAACCCGGCCAACCTGGCGCTCCCCGGCGCCGCGCACTGGAGCTTCAACATCCCCACGCTCTCCGCCGGCGCCGACGTGCTGGGGCTGGACGCCGGCGACGTGGCCGACCTGGTGGACTACGACAACCAGACCGACGCGCGCAAGCAGGAGATCCTCGACGCCGTTCCCGCGGGCGGCACCGAGGTGCGCGGCGACCTGCGGCTGCCGTTCGCCAGCGGGCAGATCCGCCACTTCGCCGCCGGGTTCGCGTTCAACACGGTCGGCAGCCACACGCTGGACAAGGACTTCGTGGACCTGCTGCTCTTCGGCTTCCAGCCGGTGCCGGGGAAGTACGACATCACCCCGGCGGAGACGCAGGGCTTCCGCGCCAGCTACTGGGACTTCGCCGCGGCGTACGGCCGCCGCCTCCCGGTGCCGCTCCCCGGCCCGCTGACCGTGGGCGCCACGGCGCACGTGTACGTGGGCACCGCGCTGGTGCGGATGGGGATCACCGACGTCGACACCGTCCGCAACGCGGTGGGCGTTCCCACCGACCTGCAGGTGACGTACACGGGGGTGAAGTACCGCGGCGGCACCGGGATCGGCGTCGACCTGGGCGCCGCGTACCAGCCGCTGCCCAGCCTCACGCTGAGCGCGTCGGTCAGCAACGTGCTGAACACCTTCGGCTTCGGCGGCAACCGCTCGCAGAACCAGGTGACGCTCACCAGCGCCGACTACGAGAACGGCGACCTGGCCGACGTGTGGGACCGCTACGACTCGAGCCTGGCGGACTACGACGAAGCCGCGGCGAACGCCAACGTGCGCGCGCTGGCGGCGGACCTGGACACCGACAGGAAGCTGCCGCGGATGCTGCGCGCCGGCGCCGCCTTCGAGCCGCGCGCGGGGACGCTCCTTTCCGCCGCCTACCAGGGCGCGCTGGGCGACTCGCGGCTGACCGGGCTGTGGGACCGCACCTTGGGCGTGGGCGTGCAGCAGCGGCTGTCGTTCGTCTCCGCGCGCGTGGGCGCGTCGACCAACCTGGACAGCGGCACGCTCCTCTCCGGCGGGCTGTCGATCGGGCCGCTGCACCTGGGCGTGGCGCACATCACCGACGGCTCGCCCGTGGACGCCGATCGCAGCGGGTGGGTCGCCACGCTCGGCTTCGGCACCCGCAGCCAGACGCGCATGCCGTGATCCGGCTGGACCACGGGCCTCACGCGGAGCCGCGGAGGACGCGGAGAACTCACCGCACGACGAAGGGGCGGCGCATGGCGCGCCGCCCCTCATTCTTCGGACCGTCAACCAGTGTGGCAGGCATTCGAACAGTAGTAGCACCCGTTCACCTGCGTGTAGTGGGTCCTTGCCGCAGCCACGGCCTGCCAGCAGTTGTCGAAATAGCCGAGAAACTTCCGATTCTGCTCCGATGGCAGGAAGCTGCAGGTCGACGTGTGCACCTCGTGGTCGCCGTTCGATTGGGCGACCTTGTTGACGTAGTACGCTGCCATCGTCGTGCTCTCCGCTGCCCGGGTGAGGTCTGATCCACGCGTGAACCCATTGGACGGGTCCGATCCGACGGATTCCCACCCGAAACGACTGCAACAGCGAAGGGACGGCGCAGACGCGCCGTCCCTTGGTCTTTGGATTCGTGCTCATCCGATCTCCCGGAGACCGGGAGGGTTGCGCTCCGTTTGTCCCAGCGCAGGACGGATCCCCTCACCCGATCTGGCAGCAGGGGTAGCGCGTGTAGCAGCCGGTGAGCTCGCACGAGTAGCAGAGCGACCAGTCGCAGGTCAGGTTCCCGAGGCACGTCTTCGACGCCGGCGCCGGCGCGGCCACGAGCTCCGCGGCGTCCAGCTGCTCCAATGCATTCGCGCGCACCGTCCCCACGCGCCGCGAGGCCTCGGTGCCCGTGTCGAACGACTCGACGGCCAGCTTCTCCAGTTCCAGGCTCAGCTTCTTCATGCGTCCTCCGGTGGTGGTGAGATGAGGGAGAAACCTCACGCGCAGTTGCAGGTGTTCCAGCACGAGCCGTCGCACGAGAGCCCGCAGGTCGCGTCGGGGATGCACGTGCCCCAGCACGAGTACTCGCAGACGGTGCAGCTCTGGTAGCGCGTCTCGCAGGTGTCCGGCTCGCACGCGGTGGGGCCGGTCATCCGCGCGTGCACGGTGCCGCGCGCGGGTGCGGCGTCGCCGGTTTCGAACGACTCCACCCGCAGCGCGTCGATCCGCAGCTTGCGCTTCTTCATGGGGATGTCCTCGGGAAGGGGGATGGGAGACGGCTCCGATCACCATACCCGCGGCGGGGACGGCGATACGGCACGCGAGCCGCCGCGGATCGCATCCCATCCGTCCTCCCGATGGCGCGATCCGCGCGCAAATGGATCGGGCGCAGAGCCGCCTGGCCCCGCGCCCGATCTTCGTCCCCATCCCCCGTTCAGCCGTCCTGGCAGCAGGGGTCGACGGTGTTGATGCAGCTTCCGTTGCACGACAGCCCACACGTTTCCCCGCACGACTCCAGGCAGCTCCAAACGCCCGACGCGCAGACGTACGGCTCCGACTGCCCATGCGCGCGCACCGTCCCGATCCCCGCCGCCGCCCTGGCGACGACGAACGAGTCGACGCCCAGCTCCTCGATCCGCAGCTTCTTCTTCATGGCCCCGCCTCCGCGTGGATGGGGTAGACCTGCGTGAGACGCGATCCCCGTCGCACGTCGCAGATCGCGCCGAGCCGGTGCAAGATACAGCAGAAGCGGCGGGAGATGAATGCGGGATGTGCGCGCAAACGGATCGGGCGCGGAGCCGCCCGGCCCCGCGCCCGATCTCCATCTCCACCCTAAGGCGGTCGATCCTACGCGCAGTTGCAGGTGTCGACGCAGGAGTCGCAGGTCGCCCAGCAGCTGGCCCAGCAGGTCAGCCCGCAGGTGTCCTCGCACGATTCCAGGCACGTCCACACGCCCGACGCGCACACGTACGGCTCGGACTGCCCGTGCGCGCGCACCGTCCCGCGCTCCCCGCCCGCCCCGGCGACGACGAACGAGTCGACGCCCAGCTCCTCGATCCGCAGCTTCTTCTTCATAATCCCGCCTCCGCGTGGATAGGTCGATTGGCGCACCGGTTTCGGTGCAATCTACCCCGGGAGCGGGCGGAAGCTGCGAAGCATGGGACGAACCGTCGTGCGGTGTGACAGACGGTGGTGTCGGAAGTGATGCGGCGCTTCGGATTCCCCGGCTGCGACACCCCACCGATGTCATCCTGAGGGCGCGGCGCACCCGATCAGCGTATGCGAGGAAGTTGGCCGCGCCCGAAGGATCTTGTCTGGCGGGCAGGATGCCGGCGCGATCGAGCGGCATCCGGGTGAGGGAAAGTAGATCCTTCGTCGGCGCCAAAGGCTTGTGCAGCCGCGAGTTCGGGCGCGGCGCCTCCTCAGGATGACACCCGCTGGGGTGTCTCCCTCATGTCTCCGCGCCCGTCCTTCAGCAGCCGAGGGCCGCGCAGTCCAGCTCCTTGAAGCCGCGGGGCTCGATCTGCACGGTCAGGTGATGCAGGCCGAACCGCTGGTGCAGGACGTGGTGCACGTCGGCCAGGATCTCGCCCGAGTACCGCCGCTCGTCGCGCCCGCCGACCACCACGTGGCAGCTGAGCGCCTCCATCCCGCTGGTGATGGTCCACACGTGCAGGTCGTGCACGGCCTCCACGTCGGGCACCTCGAGCAGCGCGCTGCGCACCGCCTCGACGTCGATGTGCGCGGGCGTTCCCTCCAGCAGGACGCTCACCGAATCGCGCAGCAGCCCCCAGCTGGACCAGACCACCAGCACGCCGATCAGCACCGACACCGCGGGATCCGCCCAGAACCACCCGAACGCCCAGACCAGGATCGCGCCCGCGATCACCCCCACGTTCCCCAGCGCGTCGGTCAGCAGGTGCAGCCACGCGCCGCGGATGTTCAGCGAGGTCTCGCGCCCCGAGTGCAGCGCCGCCGCGCCGATCACGTTCACCAGCAGCCCGCCCACCGCGATCCACATCACCAGCATCCCCTGCACCGGCTCGGGGGCGCGCAGCCGCTGCCACGCCTCGTAGAAAATGTAGACGGAGATGGTGATGAGCGTGGCCGCGTTGGCCAGCGCGGCCAGGATCTCGGTGCGGTACCAGCCGTAGGTGCGGCGGTCGGTCGCCGGGCGGCGCGCGATCCAGAGGGCGAAGAGGGAGAGCCCCAGCGCGCCCACGTCGCTCAGCATGTGGCCGGCGTCGGCCAGCAGGGCCAGCGAGTTGGCCAGGTATCCCCCCACCACCTCGGCCACCAGGTAGGCCGCCTGCAGCGCCAGCGTGAACGCCAGCCGCCGCGCGTTGCGCTCGGCCGTGTCGCCGTGCGCGTGCCCGTGGTGGTGGTGCCCGTGGCCGTGGTGGTGCCCTGCGCCCATCGGTGCGGATCGAGATCGAAGGAGGTGTGGCGCTACGCCGCGGCGGGCGCGTCGGCCGGCGGCTCGGCGGCCGCGGGCGGCGTGCGGATGCCGCGCACCAAGAAGAAGACGCCGACCAGCGCCGTGGCGATGCTCAGCAGCTGCCCCATGGTCAGCGGGCCGAGCACGAAGCCCAGCTGCGCGTCGGGCTGGCGGAAGAGCTCCAGGAAGGTGCGCACCACGCCGTAGCACACCAGGAACAGCCCGCCGTACGCGCCGTCGCCCCAGCGCACGCCGCGGCGGCGGTTCCAGAGGAAGACGGACCAGACGACCAGCCCCGTCAGCGCGCCCTCGCCCAGCGCCTCGTACAGCTGTGAGGGGTGGCGGAGCGGCACCGCGGGCTCGATCTGCCGCCACACCCCCGTCTCGTACGCGCGGTCGATGATGCGCTCCTTGTCGCGCAGCGAGCTGGCCACCGCGTTCATCCGGCGCAGCGCCTCGGGATCCGTGGGGAAGCGCATCGCCCAGGGCACCGAGGCGTCGGCCACGCGCCCGAACAGCTCGCCGTTGATGAAGTTGGCCACCCGCACCGCGAAGATCCCGGGCGTCACCGCCAGCGCCAGCCCGTCGCCCACGTTCTTCCAGGCCACCTTGCGGGTGCGCGCGAACCAGGCGCCGGCGAGGATGGCGCCGATCATCCCCCCGTGGAACGACAGCCCGCCCGTCCAGATCTTGAAGATCTCGAGCGGGTGCGCGGCGAACTTGGGAAAGTCGTAGAAGAGGATGTAGCCCACGCGCCCGCCCAGGATCACCCCCAGGACGAGCGCGAAGACCAGGTCGCCGACGGCGTCGGGGGAAAGGCGCAGGAAGCCGCGGCGGGCCAGCGCGCGCAGGATGAAGTACGCCGCGGCGAAGCCCACCATGTACCCCAGCCCGTACCAGCGGATGTCGAGCGGGCCGGGGAGGTCGATGGCGACCGGGTCGATGTGGGGATAGGGAATTTCCAGCAGGGCCGGGGCGGCCGCGGCGACGAATCCGGTCACGCGCTCCCCCCGGCCCGGAACGGGGCTTACTTCGCGGCGGGGGCGGCGGGCGCGGCGCCGGCGTGCGCGCGGGCCTCGGCCATGTGCATCTCCACGATGGCGCGGTCGGGCGACCCCTTCTCCATCCCCTCGGCCACCTTCTGGTACAGCTCGGCGGCGCCGTTCCAGTCGTTGGCCTGCTCGCGCAGGACGGCGGCCTGGGTCAGCGCGTCCTCCTTCACGTACTGCAGGTCGGTGCGGTCGGCCAGCTTCAGGAAGGCGTCGAGCGCCTCCTGGCGCTTCCCCTGCTGCGCCAGCGCGGCCGCCATCAGCTGCATCCCCTGGTCGGCGACGGGGGTGCCCCCCTCGGCCACGGGGCGGACCTCGTCGACGGCCTTGGCGGGCTGGCCCTTGATCAGCCAGAGCTGGGCGGCGGCCAGGCGGGCCTCGGCGGCCTCGGTGGTGCCGTCGAAGCGGCTGGCGAAGCCGCTGAGCGCGCGGATGGCCTGCGTGGTGTCGGCGGGAAGGCCCATCTGCGTCTGCAGGTACTGCACGGCCGCGCGCTCGGCGCGCTGCGACTTGTACACGCGGTAGTACAGCGCCCCGCCCACCACCACCGCCGCCGCCACCGCGGCGATGATCACCACGCGCGCGTTGTTGCGCGCCCACTCCGCCATCTCGGCGGCGCGCATCATCACGGCATCGTCGGCGTCGACGGCCTTGCGCAGTTCCCGGCGGGCAACGGACGAGTGCGAAGCCATGCAGCAGTCCTCAGGACGAAGGTGCGGCGCGTGCCTGGGCGCGCGCGGTCGGATGTTCGGTTTTGGGAAAGAAAGAGCGTGCGCCGCGCAAGTCCGTGCGGGCGCACAAGCGGGTAAAACTATCGCCTGACTTGGAGTTGTGTCAACCGGGCGCGGGGGCCCTCATCCCCCCGGTCCCTTCCTCGCGGCTGCGCCGCGAGGGGGCCCTCTCCCCCCGGCCCCCTCCCCCAAAACCGACTGGGGGAGGGGGAGACCTCAGTGTGGGGGCGGGTTCGACGCGGCACGCGAGCATCCGTGCGGCCGCGGGGTGGCCCCCTCCCGGCCCCTCCCCCGCTGCGCAGGGGAGGGGAGAACCAACGGATGCCGTTTTCGTCGCTTCTGTTCACCTCTCCTGCTGTCGGGAGAGGTCGAAGAGAGGAGCGGTCGAGACGGCGGTTTTGTCTCGACCGCTCCTCTCTTCGGGTGAGGGCCACGCGCGCACGGGATTTGAGTGGGGCGCGGGCATGGCTTTCGGTCCCCGTCCCACCCGTCCCGCGCCGGACGTCGAGAACCCCACCCTTCAGGCCGCGCCCGAGCCGGAGCCCGCCGGCCCCCGCATGCTGCGCGCGCTGCGGTCGCGCAACTACCGGCTGTACTTCGGCGGGCAGGGCGTGTCGCTCGTCGGCACGTGGATGACGCGCATCGCTACCAGTTGGCTGGTCTACCGGCTCACCGGCTCGTCGCTGCTGCTGGGGGTGGTCAGCTTCGCGGGGCAGATCCCCACCTTCGTCCTCGCCCCGTTCGCCGGCGTGCTGGTCGACCGCGTGGACAAGCACCGCATGCTGGTGTGGACGCAGGTGCTGGCCATGCTGCAGTCGTTCGCCCTGGCCATCCTCGCGCTGACGAACGTGATCACCGTACCCGAGGTGATCGGGCTGTCGCTCTTCCAGGGGCTCGTCAACGCCTTCGACATGCCCAGCCGGCAGGCGTTCCTGGTGGAGATGGTGGACCGGCGCGAGGACCTGGGCAACGCCATCGCCCTCAACTCTTCGCTGGTGAACGGCGCGCGGCTGCTGGGCCC
Source organism: Longimicrobium sp. (assembly GCA_036377595.1). NCBI lineage: Bacteria > Pseudomonadati > Gemmatimonadota > Longimicrobiia > Longimicrobiales > Longimicrobiaceae > Longimicrobium > Longimicrobium sp. The sequence goes on from DASUYB010000003.1 coordinate 28,502, forward strand.
GTCCATCGGCGGCATCCTGATCGCCGCGGTGGGCGAGGGTTGGTGCTTCTTCATCGACGGCGCCAGCTACCTGGCCGTGATCGCGTCGCTGCTGATGATGCGTGTCACCCGCCGCGAGCGCATTTCCGGTCAGCCGAAGCGCGGGCTGCACCAGCTGGCGGAGGGGTGGAGATACGTGTCGCGCTTCGCGCCGATCCGCAGCATCCTCCTGCTGCTGGCGCTGGTGAGCCTGATGGGGATGCCGTACACGGTGCTGATGCCGGTGGTCGCGTCGCAGACGCTGCGCGGCGGGCCGGCGCTGCTGGGGGCGCTGATGGCGGCCACCGGCGTGGGCGCCCTCTGCGGCGCGCTGTACCTGGCGCAGCGGACGACCATCCTCGGCCTCGGCCGGGTGATCCCCGCGGCGGCGGCGGTGTTCGGGGCGGGGCTGGTCGCCTTTTCGTTCACCCGTGTGGAGTGGCTCGCCGTCGCCGTTCTCGTGCTCGTCGGGTTCGGGATGATGGTGCAGATGGCGGCCAGCAACACCATCCTCCAGACCGTCGTCGACGACGACAAGCGCGGGCGGGTGATGAGCTTCTACAGCATGGCGTTCATGGGGATGGCGCCGTTCGGCGGGCTGATGGCCGGCGCGCTGGCCCACCGCATCGGCGCGCCGCGCACTATCCTGGTCAGCGGGATCGCCTGCATGCTCGCCGCCGCCTGGTTCGCGACGCGGCTGCCGTCGCTGCGCACCATCCTCCGCCCCATCTACCGCGAGATCGGCGTCCTCCCGCCGCTGGAGGAGGACGCGTAAGCTGCGTGTCTAAACAGAAAGTCTCACGCAGGGCTAGCAGGGTCAGCAGTGAAACTGCAGTTCAACTGCTGACCCTGCTAACCCTGCGTGAGACAAATCTTTTACGGCTTCTCCTCCCCCTCGTTCTCCTCGCGCACGGGGCGGCAGAGATAGATGGGATACGTGCAGCGCGCGCCGGTGCAGGGATTGAAGGTGGAGTCCGGCTGCGTCTGCAGCGCGTCCACCGTGCCCGCGCCGGCAACGGCGGGGTCGGTCTGGAACGTGGCGACGTGCAGCTCGTCGACGCTCAGCCTGAGCTTGCGCATGAGGCACCTCCCGGGTTGATGGGCGGGAGCGCCGCCCCGGCGTCGGACTGGCGCCGGGTCCGTGGCCGCTCTCCTGGGGCCGGTGGGTGCCTCGATCACTGCCGTTGCGGCGCTGCGGCGCTCCACTGAAAATCGCCGCATACGCCGTTCCCGCATCTCCCGTGGCTCAGCAGGGGAGGCCCGTGCAGGCCGAGTAGGTGCAGAAGTACGTGCAGCGGAACTGCTGCGTGGCCCTGAGCGCCATGGCCGGCGCATTCCGGCCATCGCGCGCGGGATCGTCGTCGGCGCGGAAGGTCTCCAGCACCAGCTCCTCCACGGTCAGCTTCAACCTGGGCATCGCTCCGCCTCCTGCAGGGGTTGCTCGGGCGTGCGCTCGCACGCCGCGTTGAATATGCGGCTGGAGATGGCGGGGATGCTATTGCAGGGGCGTGTGGATTGTTGCCCGGGAGCAGGCCACAGATTCCTCGGGCGCCAGGACTAGGCGTGGAGATTGGTTCGGAGCGGCGCCCTCGGAATGACAGATCTTTGTCGTCGCGCCCAACTCTCTGTCGTCCGATTGGTTATCGCTCGGAGGGATCGCTGAGGAGGCCGGGGAAGACGACGCCGTCGAGGGCGTGGAAGGGGATGCCAAGGAGCGCGGCCACGAGCGGCGCGACGCACTCGGCGGGGAGGAGCGGGACCGCCGCGCCCGGGCGGAAGCCGGCGCCCGCGCCCACGAAGCCCGTGCGCATCTGCGGCTCGTCGGGGTGGTAGCCGTGCGTGGCGCCGTGCACCGGCCGCACTTCCGGCGGCGTGGCGTCGTCGGAGAACTCGATCCCCGGCACGGCGGTGAGCGCGAACGCGGCGTCAGGATCGGCGCCGAGGGCGGTCATCTCCGCGCGCTCGACGATGCGGAAGAGGCGGCGGACGCCGTTCGGCTGCTCTTCGACGACGCGGCGGGCGCGGCCGGCGGCATCTTCATCCCCCCGCTCCCGCAGGCGCAGGAAGGCGGAGCCGCCGTCGGCGTGGAAGGTGGCGCGCCAGGCCCCCCGATCCTCGCGGTCCTCCATCAACCCCCTGGCGGCGAGCCAGGCGTTCGGCCGCAGCTGCGTGTGGCGGTTGATGGAGCCGTGGTCGCCGACGATGACGAACGCCACGCGGTCGCGCATCTCCAGCCGCTCCACCGTTTCCACCACCTGGCCGATGGCGCGGTCGGCGGCCCCAACGGCGCGGCGCGTGAGCGGGTTGTTGCGGCCGCGCTCGTGCTGCATGTGGTCGGTGCCGATCAGGTGCATCAGCAGCAGCGTGGGGCGATGGCGCTCGAACAGGTACGCGGCCATGGCGCCCACGCGGTCCTCTCGCGCCAGCCAGCCGAGCCCGAAGGTCTCGCCGCGCAGCCGCCCCGTTGCCTCGCGCTCCAGCTCCTCGAACAGCCCCGGCGGCGTGGTGGCGGCGCGCACGGGGGCGATGAAGTCTGCCTGGCGGTAGTGCTCGGGCCAGATGTCGGGGACGTTCCAGTCGATGTCCGCGCCGACCGTCACCGGCCATCCGACGGACGCCGTCGATCCGCCGGCCGCGCGCACCGCGTCCCACAGCGCGGGAACGCGGATGCGCGCCGCCTCCCACGCCCACGCCTCGGACTCGCCCTCGGCGCGGAAGGGGCGGTTATGGACGATGCCGTGCCGCGCGGGGAGCGCGCCGGTGACCAGCGTGGTGTGCGCCGGATAGGTCAGCGCGGGAAAAACGGTGCGCACCGCCTCGGCTCGCACGCCCTCGAAGCCGAGCTGCTGCATCGTCGGCGCGGGCCACGTCTCGTCGAGGTAGAACTCGGGGCGCAGCGCGTCGATCGACGCCAGCACCACGTGGTCGGCGCGCGGGTTCGGCACCCGCATCCGCGCCGCCATCTCGATCTCCCGCGCCTCGATCCGCTCCGTCACCCGTCGCCCTCCATCCCCCATCATCATCCCCGGATCCCGGTGATTCGCACTGCCGCACGCGCAAACGGCGGACCCTTTCCGCGCGTTTGCGGCCGGGCGGGAACGCGGGTGTGTCATCCCGATGCCCCGGAACGACTGCTGTCATTCCGACTGTCGCCGCCGCGCTGAGACGCTTTCGAGCGAACGCCTGGTATCCGCGCGGACGAACGCCGTCGGGGTGCACGGCAAGATCGCCAACTGCGTCATCGGGGGGCGACGGTGCGGAGCGGGCGCACGTGCGTGTCCGCTGCCCCGGCGCGGGACGGACCCGGCCGGCCCCGGTCCCTGTATTTCCTTCGGCACGATATGTCCGAAATTTCCGACATATCGATCCGACTGCATCGCCACGCCCTGCTCCACGTCCTGGCCGCGCCGGGAAATCCCGTGCGCCACGGCTTCTCCAGCTCCCGTCAGACGGTCATCGCCAGTCCGCCATGGTTACGCGCCGATGCCTCGCCCGCACCGGAACACCCGATGACGCAGTTTACAGAGCGTCGTACGCCAGAGCTTCCTCGGGCGCCGCTAGGCATCCGTGTCGCATCGTCACGTGAGCGGCGGCGCTTTCGTCTCAAGGTTACGGTGTATCAGGATGATGGTTGGGGATGGGAATCGGACGACCAGTCGCCGGCGTGGTCCGGCGGTGAGGAGGGGAGATGAGCGGGGCGACCAGGATCGTGGTGCTGGGCGGCGGATTCGGCGGCGTGATGGCGACGCGCGCGCTGGAGCGGCGGTTCGGAGGGCGCGCGGAGATCACGCTGGTGAGCCGCGACAACTTCTTCGTGCTGACGCCGCTGCTGTTCGAGGCGTGCTCGGGAGTGCTGGAGCTGCGGCACTGCGCCCAGCCCATCCGCCCCGCCCTGCGCCGCGCGCGCTTCGTCGAGGCCACCGTCACCGGGGTGGACACCGAGCGGCGCGTGGTCCACGCCGAGGCGGCGGAGGCCGGCGCGTACGAGCTCCCCTACGACCACCTGGTGGTGGCGCTGGGATCGACGACGAACCTGTCGCTGATCCCGGGCTCCGCCCATGCGTTCACCTTCAAGACCATGGCGGACGCGCTGGTGCTGCGGAACCACCTGATCGAGCGCTTCGAGCGCGCCGACGCGGCCTCCGACCCCGCGACGCGCCGGCGCTCCCTCACCGTGGTCGTCATCGGCGGCGGGCTGGTGGGCGTGGAGCTGCTGGGCGAGCTGACCGCCTTCGCCGACGACGTGCTGCGCTACTACCCGCGCATCCGCCGCGACGAGCTGCGCTTCCACCTGTTCGAGGCGGGCCCGCGCATCCTTCCCGAGCTCGACCCGAAGCTGGCCGATTCCGCCACGCGCGTGCTGCGGCGGCGCGGCGCCGACGTCCGCGCCGCCACGCCCGTGCGCGAGCTCGAGCCGGGCCGCGTCCACCTCGCGGACGAGACCATCGAGGCGGGCACCGTCGTCCTCGCGGCCGGCATCGTGCCGAACGGCGCCGCCGCCGGCATCCCCGTGGAGCACGACGGCCGCGGGCGGATCGTGGTGGACGCGGCGATGCGCAGCCGCAGCCACCCCACCGTGTGGGCGCTGGGCGACTGCGCCGCCATCCCCGGCCCCGACGGCCGCCCGTACCCGGCGCTGGCGCAGCACGCCACCCGCGAGGCGAAGCACCTGGCGCGCAACCTGGCCGCCGTGGCGGCGGGGCGCGCGCCCGCGCCGTTCGAGTTCAACGCGCTGGGCACCATGGCGTCGCTGGGGCACACGCGCGCGGTGGCGTTGGTGATGGGCGCGCGCGTCACCGGCTTCCCCGCGTGGTGGCTGCGGCGCACGTACTACCTGTTCCAGATGCCGCGCTGGGACCGCCGCCTGCGCATGGTGCTGGACTGGACCGTCGCGCTCTTCTTCCGCCCCGACATCACCAAGGTCGACCTGGCCGTGGAGCGCGTGGAGGAGGCACGCGACGCCGCGGCGGGCGCATCTCCGCCCGAGGCGGCCGAGGATCACCTGCCCGCGGGCGTGGGGGGATGAAGATGCGGTGCGTCCCGGTCGTCTCCTCGCGCGGCGGCGATAGTTAAGCAATCGCTTAACTATCGATCGAGCGGACAATCCCCCACCCCGACCGCGCGCGGCCTCACCGCCGCCTCAGCGCACGGCCATCCGCGCGAGCGCGGCTCGCAGGCCGCGCGCGACCCTGAGCGCGTCGTCGTTCGCCCAGAAGTGCGCGAAGTAGAGGCGCGGCTCCTCGCCCACCATGTGCGAGTGCAGCGCGGTGACCTCGATCCCGTTCTCGCGCAGCGCCCGGAGCACGCCCTCCACCTCGCCGGCGGTCATCACGAAGTCGCCCGTGGCGGCGGCGCGGCCGGGGCCGGTGGGCTGCAGGTTGATGGCGGTGGCCACGCCCATCGCGGGCGGCACCGTGTCGCCGTGCTGGACGATGGCCTCCGCGCGGGGGACGCTCACCTGCCACACGCCGCCGTTCACGCGCCCGGAGCGGCCCAGCGCGCCGGCCAGCGCGCCGGTGTCGAGCGCGAACGGGGCGGCGGAGGGCGCTGCCGGCGACCCCATCGGCGTGCGCGTCAGCGCCAGCGCCGCCCGCACCGTCCCGGCGATGCGGGCGGCATCGCCGTGCGCCTCGACGTGCACGTACGTCACCCGCGGACGCTCGCGCAGGAGGTGGTTGTGCACCGCGCTCGGCATCACCCCGCCCTGCTCCAGCCGCGCGATCACCGGCGCCACCTCGTTCTCCGCCAGCACCAGGTCGCCCATCGCCATGGCGCCGCCGGCCGCGCGGCGGAATGCGAGCCACGAGCCCAGCGCCAGCGCGGGCCGGACCGCCACGCCGTCCACCGTCACCCGCAGGTCGGAGCGCGGAAAGGAGAAGCGCATCACCCCGCCCGGCTGCTCGGTCCCGGCACGCCCCAGCGCGCGCTCGACCGCGGCCCAATCCCCCTGAGCCACCAGCGGCGATGGGGACAGCACGAGGGTGAGAAGCAGCGTTCGAGTCAGACGTGAGATCGCGGCGTCCATGGCTGGATCGGATCGATGGAGACGGGTGCGTGGGATTCGCCCGCACGTCCCCGCACGAACCTCGCCGCGCCGCGCTTGGATGAGCTCCGTCCCCCTGCCCTGTCTCATTGGCCCCTCCCCTGCACGGGCGTCGGCGGGTCTGGGTGATGGATACCGCATCGCGGATGGAGATTTTGCGCGTCTCGGCGAGTCGCGTGCGGTGTCGGGCGATAGATCCTTCGGCCTGCAAGCTCTTGTGCAGACGCCGATTACGGTCTGACCGGCCTCAGGATGACGCTCATCGGAGATTGGCGGCTGATTTCCAGGATTGGTGGCGGAGGGAGATGGCGGAGCACGACGTGGTGGTGGTGGGCGCGGGGCCGAACGGGCTGGCGGCGGCGGTGGAGATGGCGCGCGCGGGGCGGTCCGTCCTGGTGCTCGAGGCCGAGGAGACCATCGGCGGCGCCGCGCGCTCGATGGAGCTGACGCTCCCCGGCTTCGTGCACGACGCCTTCTCGTCCGTCTACCCGCTGGGGATCGGATCACCCTTCTTCCGCGATCTCCCGCTCGATGAGCACGGGCTGGAGTGGGTGCACCCCGCCGCGCCGCTCGCGCACCCGTTCGACGACGGCACCGTGGCCATGCTGGAGCGCTCCGTGGACGCCACCGGCGAGACGCTGGGGCCCGACGCGCGCGCCTGGCGCGAGTTGCTGTGGCCGCTCGTCGCCCACTGGCACGAGCTGGCGCCCGACCTCCTCTCGCCGCTGGGGATCCCGCGGCACCCGCTGCGGATGGCGGCGTTCGGGCGCGTCGGCCTGCGCTCGCTGCGCCACGTGGCCGAGTCGCGCTTCCGCGGCGAGCATGCAAAGGCGCTGCTGGGCGCGTGCGCCGGCCATGTCGGCCTCCCGCTCGACTTCGCGGCGACGGCGTCGTACGGGCTCGTCCTCGTGGCCGCGGGGCACGCGGTGGGGTGGCCGATGGCGCTCGGCGGCGCGGGGCGGGTCGCGCAGGCGCTGGCGTCGTATCTCCGCGCCCTGGGCGGCGAGATCCGCACCAGCGTGCGCGTCCGCTCGCTGGGCGACGTGCCGCCCGCGCGCGCCGTGCTGCTGGACGTGACCGCGCGGCAGCTCCTGTCGATCGCCGGCGAGCGGCTGGGCGGGCGCTACCGGCGGCAGCTGGAGCGCTTCCGCTACGGCTGCGGGGTCTTCAAGGTCGACTGGGCGCTGGACGGGCCCGTCCCCTGGAAGGCGCCGGGGATCAACCGCGCGGGGACGGTGCACCTCGTCGGGTCGCCCGCGGAGCTGTACGCGTCGGAAGAGGCGCCGTGGAACGGGCGGCACGCGGCGCGACCGCTGGTCCTCTTCGCCCAACCGAGCGCGCTGGACCCGACCCGCGCGCCGGCGGGAAAGCACGTCGCCTGGGGCTACTGCCACGTGCCGAACGGCTCGGACGTCGACATGACGGAGGCCATCGAGTCGCAGGTGGAGCGGTTCGCGCCGGGGTTCCGCGACCTCATCCTCGCCCGCTTCTCCGCCGGCCCGTCGGTCCTGGAGCGCGCGGACGCGAACCTCGTCGGCGGCGACGTGAACGGCGGCGCGGGAACGCTGTCGCAGCTCTTCTTCCGTCCCGCGCCGCGAATCCATCCCTATCGCACGCCCATCCGCGGCGTGTACCTGTGCTCGGCCAGCACTCCGCCCGGCGGCGGTGTCCACGGGATGTGCGGCTATCACGCCGCCCGCGCCGCGCTCGCCGACGGCTTCTGACGAAGAAAAGAAACAGATTGTTTTCACGCGGAGGCGCGGAGCCGCAGAGGAGGCGCGCGACCCTCCGCGGCTCCGCGGCTCCGCGGCTCCGCGGCTCCGCGTCTCCGCGTCTCCGCGTGAGATTTCCCCGATCGCCCGGGTGCCGTGACGAACCGTTCGGCACCCGGTTCGTTTTGACGATTTCGCGGGACGAACCGTTCCCCCCGATCCCCGTCCACGTCAGAGACGCGGGCCCCGCGCGCGTTCCGTCTGCGCAGGGCCAAGCGATCCCCATCCCCCGAACGACGAAGGGAGGACGCCGCGGAATCCATCTACCCGCAGGTTCGAACCCCCGAAAGGAGCAGGCGATGAAGAAGATCGTGGTCTGGTCGATGCTGGCGCTGACGGCCGCGTCGCCCGTGGGGACGGCGCAGGCGCCGGCGGTGGTGCAGGGGCGCGTGACGGATGCGGGCGGCGCGCCGCTGGCCGGCGCACTGGTGCGCGTCGAGGCGCTCGGCGTGGCCGCGACGTCGCGGCAGGACGGCATGTACCGGCTGGTGATCCCCGCCGCGCGGATGCGGGCCGGGGCGCAGCGCTACGCGGTGACGGCGGTGCGCATCGGCTACACTTCCGTGCGTCGCGTCGTGCGCCTGGCGCCCGGCGACAGCGTGATCCAGAACTTCCAGCTGGCGCAGGCGGCCGTCGAGCTCAGCGGGGTCGTGGCGACCGCGCAGGGTGCGGAAGTCCGGTCCCGCGAGGTGGTGGCCAACAGCGCCGGCCGGGTGGCGGACGAGGGGACGTACGAGCTGTCCGCGCCTTCGCCGATCGTCGACCCGTCGCGCAGGCGGGAAGATCCGAACACGGAGAACTACGCCGCCATCGACGAGAACCCGTTCCTGGCGGTGCGCGCCAACCCGCTCTCCACCTTCTCCATCGACGTGGACCGGGCCAGCTACGCCAACGTCCGCCGCTTCCTGCGCGCCGGGCAGCTGCCGCCGAAGGACGCGGTGCGGATCGAGGAGCTGCTGAACTACTTCCACTACGACTATCCCGATCCCGCCGGCGAGCACCCGTTCAACGTGATCGCCGAGGTCGGCCAGTGCCCGTGGAACGCGCAGCACCGCCTGGTCCACGTGGGGCTGCAGGGCCGCCACGTCGACGCCAGCCGGCTGCCGCCGTCGAACCTCGTCTTTCTCATCGACGTCTCCGGCTCGATGATGGATGCCAACAAGCTGCCGCTGGTGAAGGACGCGCTGCGGCTGCTGGTGGAGCAGCTGCGCCCGCAGGACCGCATCTCCCTGGTCGTCTACGCGGGCGCGGCGGGGATGGTGCTCGACGCCACGCCGGGCGACCGCAAGCAGACCATCCTGGACGCCATCGACCGGCTGCAGGCGGGCGGGAGCACCGCCGGCGGCGCGGGGATCCGGCTGGCGTACGAGACGGCGCGGCGCAACTTCATCCGCGGCGGCAACAACCGCGTGGTGCTGGCCACCGACGGCGACTTCAACGTGGGCGTCAGCAGCGACGCGGAGATGTTCCGGCTGATCGAGGAGAAGCGGCAGGAGGGCACCTTCCTGACCGTGCTGGGCTTCGGGATGGGGAACCTGAAGGACAGCAAGCTCGAGGGGCTGGCCGACCGCGGGAACGGCAACTACGCGTACATCGACGACATCGGCGAGGCGCGGAAGACGCTGGTGGGCGAGTTCGGCGGGACGATGTTCACCATCGCCAAGGACGTGAAGCTGCAGGTGGAGTTCAACCCGTCGCGGGTGCAGGCGTACCGGCTGATCGGCTACGAGAACCGGGCGCTGCGCAACGAGGAGTTCGACGACGACCGCCGCGACGCGGGCGACCTGGGCGCCGGGCACTCGGTGACCGCGCTGTACGAGATCGTGCCCGTGGGCGTGCGGCTGGACGTGGACGCGCGCGTTCCCGAGCTGCGCTACCAGCGCACCGAGCCGGCGCCGCCGCGGGCGAACGCCGGGCCCGAGCTGGCGTTCGTCAAGCTGCGCTACAAGCTGCCGGACGGCGAGACGAGCCGTCTCCTGTCGCACCCGATCACCGACCGGGGCGGGAGCATGCGGCCGTCGGAAGACTTCCGCTTCTCGGCGGCGGTGGCGGGGTTCGGGATGCTGCTGCGCGACTCGCGCCACCGCGGCAGCGCCGACGCCGACGGCGTGCTCGCCCTGGCGCGTGAGGCGATGGGCGACGACCCCGAGGGCTACCGCCGCGAGTTCGTGACGCTGGTCGAGCGTTACCGCAGCATCGCCCGCCACGAGCCCGTCGCCATCGAAGGCAACGACGATCGGTAGATACGATCGAGGGCGTGGAGATCATGATCTCCGCGCCCTCAAAAAAGTCTGTCATCCCGAGGGCGCTGCACCGAGTCATCGTCGCGCACCGAATCCCGGTGCCGCCCACCATCCCCGTGGACGCGAGGACGGTGCGGCATCTCCGCTCGGAATGACAGTCTCCGCTTTCTCTTGATCCCCCAACTCAGCACTCGGCACTCAGCACTTCGTCACTGCGCGTGGGTGGTGATGAGGATCGCGCCGTTGGGCGAGTCGGTGCCGAAGCGCAGCGTGGCCTGCGGGCCGGTCAGGAACTCGATCTTCTCGATCTGCGACGCGGGGATGCGGCGCAGCGACTCGGTGAAGATGCGGGTGAAGTCGTCGCCGTAGACGTACTCCACCTTCGCGCCGTCGATGTACACCGCGGGGAAGCTCCTGGCGACCGTCTCGTACTCGCGGTCGATCACCATCGGGTCCCGCACGGTCTGCATCTGCATGCTTCCGCGCCCGCGCATCTGGTTCCACTCGGGGCGGACGTGCTGCAGCAGGTCCATGGCCGTCTGCAGCCCCGACTGCCGGATCTCCTCGCGCGTCATCACCCGCACCCGCTCGGAGTTGCGCGTGCGCGCCTGCACCGTGCGCCCGGCGATGGGCTGCGACGCCCCGCGCCCGCCCAGCACCAGGTCGCGCCGCTCCAGCGACGCCGAAGCCAGCCGCAGGTCGGCCGACGCGCCGCCCGCGCCCGGCGCGCTGGCCGCCAGCGTCGCGGTCGACCCCGCGGGCACGCCGCAGAAGTGGTACGCGCCCGCCGCGTCGGTCTGCGCCTGCGCGGTGCGCACCGGGCTGTTGCGCGTCTGCCGCCAGGTGAGCACCACGACGGCCCCGGCGACGGCGTTCCCCGTCGCCGCGCTGCGCACCGCGCCGCCGACGGAGGCGCCCGAGTCCGGCGGGCACGCGGCCGCCAGCACGCGGGTCAGCGAGGGCACCGCCAGGTCCTGCCGCACCGACCCCCCCTCCGCCATGGTCACCGTCACCGGCGGCGGCAGGTAGCCCAGCCCGTCGAGCCGCGCCGAGGCGAAGGAGAGCGCGTACGTCCCCGGCCGGACGCCGCGGATCTCGAACCCGCCGGCCGAGTCCGTCACCGCCTCGTACGCCGTTCCCGACACGTACACGCGCGCACCGGCCAGCGGCTGCACGGTGGTGCTGTCGAACACCGTCCCCGTCACCGTTCCCAGCGCCACGACGCCGGCCTGCGCGCCGGGGGCCGCGTCGATGGCCACCACCTCGCCGCCCTCCTCGCGCACCAGCGACGGCTGCCGCGCCGCGGCCGCGTGCGGGATGACGTCGGTCACGGGGTCGTGGTCCTGGATCGGCATCCGCACCACCCACTTCGACGCGATCCACACCCCGCTCGGCAGCTGGCGGAAGTCCACCCGCCCGCCGGGAACGCCGCCGGGCCCGCGGACGGGCGCGCGCGTGTAGGTGTAGTCGAGGTGGCGCAGTTGCACGGGGTCGCGCGAGAGCCAGAGCGTACCGCGGACGTCGGATTTGCGCCCCTCGCGCACCGGCTCGAAGGCCAGCCCGATGACGCTGGTGTCGCGGTCGCTGGAGTCGACGATGCGGAAGCAGTGCCCGTCGAGGAACTCGTCGGAGAGGAGGACGTCGGCGTCGGGGGCGTTGTAGATGGTGGTGTCGGCGCGCGTCTGGATGAAGCCGCTCTCGCGGATGGTGTCGGCGGGTACCACCGAGAAGGGGCGGTCGGTGACGGCCTCGCTCTCGCGCGTGGTCCCTTCCGCGGCGACGCCGGTGTTGAAGTCGCTCTCGCGCGACCAGTTCTTCACCCGGAAGCTGAAGAGCCGGTCGGAGAGGGCCGTGCGGGTGACGTCGAGCGCCTTGCGCGCCTCCTCCCACACCCGCGCCGTCTCCAGGTTGCGCCCGGGCCGCACCACGCAGCGCGACCCCGCCTGCGCCGTGATCCCCGCCAGCATCATCGCGGTGGGATCAGCCTCCAGCCGGTACTGCAGCGTCTGCCCCGCCTGCAGCTCGAGCGCGGGCGAGCGCGTGGTGGCGTAGCCGATGCGCTCGGCGCGCAGGGAATAGCGCCCCGCGCCCGGCGCGCGCAGCGTGAACGCGCCCGACGCCGCCGTCAGCGCCGAGCCCACCGTGCGGCCGCTCTCGTCGACCAGCAGCACGTGCGCGCCGCCGACGCCCGCGCGGGTGCGCGGATCCACCAGCTCGCCGCGGACCGTCTGCGCGGCCGCGGGGGCGGCCATGGCCAGGAGAAGGAGGGCCGTGGAGGAGATCTTCATGCGGGTACCCCGGGAGAGAACTGCGCGGGTTCGGATGCGCGAATGGGTCGCGCGGGACCGCGGCGGGAGTGGGGGAGGAACAGGAATAGAATGTGTGAGCGGAAGCGATGTACACACCGCGCTGAATAGCGGCCACACCGGTCGATTCCATCAGACAGGCGAATGAATTCACGGCAACAAAAGCACAAAGTCCCTGCGGGACTGCGGCCGCGGCATCCGGGCGCCCAGGCAGGCATCTCCGCGGGCGAAGACCGTCTTTCCCCGCGCAAACATCCTGCGGAGCCGCGCGGATCCTGCCCCCGCAGTCGCGAAGCGACTTGGTGCTGTTGTTGCCGTGAATTCATTCGCCTGGACCAATCCGGATCCCGGAGAGCAGATGTATGTCTTGACACTATGTGTGATAACACCTAAATTCCATCCATGACCACGCAGCTCAGGGACGAGATCCGGCAGTCGAAGCCGTTCGGCAGCCTGGAGCAGGAGGCGCACCTCAGCATCGAGCGCACGGCGGCGGTGCTGGGGCATGCGCTGGCCGAGGCGCTCAAGGCGCGCGGCATCACACCTGCGCAGTACAACGCGCTGCGCATCCTGCGCGGCGCGGGGCCCGACGGGCTGTGCCGCGGCGAGGTGCGCGAGCGGCTGGTGGCGCAGGTGCCCGACGTCACCCGCCTCCTCGACCGGCTCGAGGCCGCCGGGCTGGTGGCGCGCGAGCGCGGCACCGAGGACCGGCGCTACGTCACCACCCGCATCACGGCGGACGGGGCGCGGCTGCTGGACGGGCTCGACGCGCCGGTCGAGGCGCTCCATCGCGATTCGCTGGGACACCTGTCCGAAGACGAGCTGCGAAGCCTCATCGCCCTGCTGGCGAAGGTCCGGGGGAGATGATTTTCACCAAACGTGTGTTTGCACACGTGTTGTTCGAACACCCACAGTTCAACGGGAGATGATGGGGATGAGCACGATGCTCTTCGGGCCGGCGCGGCGGCGTGGCGTGGACCTGGCGCTGCTGATCCTGCGCCTGGTGGTGGGGATCGTCTTCGTGATGCACGGGTGGCAGAAGGTTTCCGCGGGCCTCGGCAACGTAGGCGGGATGTTCGGGCAGATGGGGATCCCCATGCCGGGCGTCATCGGGCCGCTGGTCGCCCTGCTGGAGCTGCTGGGCGGGATCGCATTGATCATCGGCCTGCTGACGCGGCTGGCGGCGCTCGGCCTGGCCATCAACATGCTCGGCGCCATCTTCTTCGTGCACCTGAAGAACGGCTTCTTCAACCCCACGGGGTTCGAGTTCCCGCTGACGCTGCTGGCCGCGAACGTGGCGCTGATGCTGGCGGGCGCGGGAAGCTACTCGGTGGACGCGGCGATCGGCGGAAGGCAGCCGGCGACCAACTCCTGACGCGGCGACGCGGCGGGAGCATTCAAGGAAGGGAGATGTGGAGATGTCGAAGGTGATGGATCTCGCGGGCGCGCCGGCGGCCGCGGCGGAGGCGGGCTACGGCATCGCCCCCGACGGATACCGGCTGCCGGCGGCGACGCACGTGGGCCGCGTCCGCCTGCAGGTGGGCGACCTGGTGCGGTCGCAGGCGTGGTACGAGCAGGTGCTCGGCTTCCGCGTCCTGTCGCGCGGCGACGGCATGGCGACGCTGGCCGCGCACGGCGACGACACGCCGCTGGTGGAGCTGCACGAGCGGCCGGGCGCGAAGCCGGTGCCGCAGCGCGGGCGGGTGGGGCTGTACCACTTCGCCATCCTGCTCCCCGACCGCGCGGCGCTGGGGCGGTTCATCTCGCACCTGGCCGACGTGGGCGAGCGCTTCGGCGCCAGCGACCACCTCGTGAGCGAGGCGCTCTATCTCCACGACCCCGACGGGCTGGGGATCGAGGTGTACGCCGACCGGCCGCGCTCGGCCTGGCGCGCCAACGGCCGCGAGCTGGCGATGGACACCACGCCGCTCGACCTGCGCGACGTGGTGGCCTCCGCGCGCGGCGAGGCGTGGGCGGGGATGCCCGCGGGGACCACGATCGGGCACGTGCACCTGCACGTGGGCGACCTGCGCGAGGGGGCGGCGTTCTATCACGCCGCGCTGGGGCTGGACGTGGTGGTGTGGAGCTATCCCGGCGCGCTCTTCCTCTCCGCCGGCGGCTACCACCATCACCTGGGGACGAACACCTGGGCCGGCGCCGGCGCCCGTCCCCCCGCGGACGACGAGGCGCAGCTGCTGGAGTGGGAGCTCGTCGTCCCGTCGCAGGCCGACGTCGATGCGGCGTCGCGCAGCCTCAGCGACGCCGGCTACCCGGTCGCGGACGGCGTCGTCGCCGATCCGTGGGGGACGCGGCTGCGGCTCGTGGCTGCGGGCTGATCTTCGACAGAAAGCATGGAGCCGCGCTGAGAAACGGAGGCAGCGGAGAAGTTCTCCGCTACCTCCGTTCCCTCCGTGTGACCAGTGCCCGGAACGTGGAAGTGACGGATCAGCGGACCGCGCCGACTTCGCCGCCCAGATGAAGGCGCTGGTCGACGTGCACTACCCCGAGGCAAGGAAGATCCGCGTCGTTCTCGACAACCTGAGCACCCACACACCCTGGATGCTGTACACGGCCTTTGCCCCCGAAGAGACGCGGCGAATCCTGCGCGAGCTCGAGTTCCGGCACACACCGAAGCACGGCAGCTGGCTGAACATGGCCGAGATCGAGCTCTCGGTGCTCAGCCGTCAGTGCCTCGACGGCCGCCTGGCAAGCCGACGGCGGTCCGGCAGCAGGCCAGCGCGTAGGAGGGTCCCCGCAACGAGGCCGGTGCAACGGTGACCTGGCGCTTCACCACGAACAAGGCGCGCGAGCGCCTGAAGTGGCTCTATCCATCATGACTTACGTGGTGGACTAATAGCTTCTTTCCGTTCCCTTCGCCCCTCGGCGAGAAGCTCCTGCATGCTGCGGCGGGCCTCCGCCGCTCGCGGCTGGCGTGCGGCCCGTCACCCGCTACGCAATGCCGGGGAGCCTCCGTCCGACGCGGTCGCGGCCCCGCCCAGGCAGCGGAGAGCCAGTTCCCGGGGTTGAAGCTCGCGAGCCTGCGAGGGCGTGCCCCCCATCACGGTGCGGAACTGGCGCCGCAGCGTCTCGGCCGAGCCGTAGCCGAGTGCATGCACCGCGCGCTGGATCGTGCTGCCGTGGCGTAGCAGGTCGGCCGCTTCGAGGACCCTCAGCCCGTGCAGGAACCGGAGCGGCGGGAAGAAGCCCGAGCCGTGGACCATCCGTACGAATTGTTTCCTGCCCAGGCCGCTGTCCCGCAGCAACCCCGCAAGGGTGGCGTGCGGCCGCGCCGAGGTGAGCTCGGATCTGGCCAGGCGCGCCAGAGCCGGAGGCAGCCGGCAGGCGCTCACCACCAGGTCCGCGAGCTCGGAGCGCGAGGCGTACGCCAGGGCGGCGGTGAGCCGCCGGGCCAGCCCGCGCGCATCCTCGTCGCCTGCCACCGCCATTCCGGAAAGCTCGAAGTGCCGCGGCACATGGCACAGCAGGTCCAGGGCGGGTGTCGCCGGCCGGGAGAGAAGCGCGAATACGGTGAAGCGGCACCCTGCCAGGTGGGCCGTATCGAGCCACGCGGCGGATGCTGCCGGATCCGGCGCGAAGTCGTGGACCAGCAGGGCGCGCGACACGTCCGGCCAGCCCACCTCAGGACATGGTTTCGGTGGGCCGAGCCGGAGCTCGATTCGCGCCAGCCGTGCCGCGCGCGAGACCTCCGCTGCCAGCAGGTCGGAGGAGAGGACCGCGACGATGATGGAGGACCGAATCTGAGGCTCTCCGGCGCAGAAATCAGGCTCCCCGCTCGTATCCCCGGGCTCCACCTTGGCCATGGTGCCGGAGACCCGCACCGTCCGCACGGAGACAATCAATATAGGTGGAAGCCCGGGCACCGTCAGCCAAACACATGTCGTTCCGCGCGGTTCCGGAACGGCTGGGGAACCGACAACCGATGCCGACCCTGAAGATCGATCTGCGAGAGGGTTTCGACGGCGACACCGTGCTCGTGCGCGTGGGCGGGCGGGAGGTGTACCGCCGCTCGGGCGTGCGCACCAACTATTCGATCGGGCTGGCGGATCGGGTGGAGACGGAGGTCGGCCCCGGCCCCGTCGAAGTACGCGTGGAGCTGCCCGAGCGCGGAACGGCCGGCGGGTACGCCACCCGGCCGGAGGAAGGGACGGTGGTGGCGGTGGCGCTCGATTCAGGCAGACGGCCGGTGATCCGGCAGGTGGCCGAAACGCCCTACCTCTGAGGCCGGTGCCTGCCCCGGAGGGCATTGCGCCGGCACGTCCATCGACAGCGAACAGGAGCGAACGAGGAACCCGCAACCGCCCTTCCGGCTTTCGCAACAATGAGACAGGAGGTTCCTATGTCAGTGGTGGATCCCACCCAGGTGGCCGCCGCGGAGCCGACCGCGCTCGACCCGGAGCTCGGCGCCGCGGACGGCTGGACGCAAAGAACCGAGATCAAGGCCGGGGAGCCACACACGGAGCGTGTAGAGGTCGTCCGCGTCTTCGGCGGGCCGGCCGAAGCGCCCGCTGGGGGCGCGGCGATGGCGGTGCCGCCTCCCGCGCTTGCCGTGCCCACCCGCACGGTGAGCGGACGCTATCGCAGCGAGGGCACCACGCTGCTCGAGGTGAGAGTCGACGTCGACGGCCCAAGGCCACTGCGGCGCCTCAGCGGCGACGTCTACACCCGGTCCGGCGCCACGCTCTACTACTTCGGCTCCTTCAGGGTCGACACCCTGAAGTTCGCCAGCACGACCGACGCGGTGGTGGTGGAGGGAACGGGAATCTTCACCTGGGGCACGTCAGCCCCTCGCGTGCGGGTGACCATCCCCCGGTCCAGCGTCCTCGATCCGCCGGAGGACGCGCTGGTGGAGTTCCTGACCCCGGGCGGTTTTCCGGGAGGTATGTATACCTGCTCATTCGAGTCGAGCCTGTTCCGCACCGTGCAGCTCGAGGAAGACAGCGTGGCCGGAGTGACGCCGTTCAGCAGCTACTACACCGGGTGGCTCCCGTCGCCACCTCCCGCGCGCACGCTCAGCGTCGTGGCATCGTACGCGGAAGCGGGGATCGAGATGCAGCCGGCCAGCCTGCGCAATCTCGTCTCCACGGCGGGAATCGGCCCGAGCTGGAGCGACACCGAGCTGCACAACGCGATGGTCGCGAACTTCAGCCTCTGGGCCGACGTGCCGCAGTGGAAGGTCTGGATGTTCCATGCGCTGCTGCACGACGCGGGACCCGGGCTGCTCGGCATCATGTTCGACCAGCAGGGACCACAGCGGCAGGGGTGCGCCGCGTTCTACGCGGGGCTGGGCGGTACCACTCCCGAGCGGCTGCGTCTGCAGCTCTACACCTGCGTGCACGAGTTGGGGCACTGCTTCAACCTGTTCCACTCGTTCCACAAGGAGTTCATGAACCCCCCGCAGCCGAACCGGCCGCTCGCGCTTTCGTGGATGAACTACCCGTTCATCTATCCCTCCGGCGAGGCGGCATTCTGGGCGGCGTTCCCGTTCCAGTTCGACACCCCGGAGCTGGTGCACCTGCGCCACGGATTCCGCGCCAACGTCATCATGGGCGGCAACCCCTTCGGAACCGGCGCGGCGCTCGAGGCGGTCGAGGTGTTCGAACCGCCGGTGGAAGACAACTCGGGTCTGCTGCTGGAGCTGCGCGGCCGGCCGGGCTTCGTGCTCGGGGAACCGGTGCGCGTGGAGTTGAAGCTGTCGTCGACGGACCTGCGCGGTCGGGTGGCTCACGCCAACCTGCACCCGAATTTCGGGTTCGTGCAGGTGGCCATCCGCCAGCCGGGCGGTCGGGTGGTGCTGTACCGGCCGATGATCGAGCACTGCGCCATCCCCGCCCGGAGGCGGCTCCGTGGAGGAGGCCCCGCATTGTACGAGAGCGCCTACGTCGGCTACGGGAAGGATGGCCTGTACTTCGACACCCCGGGAATGTACCAGCTCCGCGCCGTGTATCACGCGCCGGACGGATCGCGCGTGGTCTCGAACACCCTCGCGCTGCGCATCCGCTCGCCCGTGACCCGCAAGGACGATGCGGTGGCCGACCTGCTGCTGGGGGAGGAACAGGGCGCGCTGTTCTACCTGAACGGCTCCGATTCGCCCTTCCTCCGCCGCGGCAGCGAGGCGCTGGAGACCGTGCTGGAGCACCACGGAGACCATCCGCTGGCCACCTACGCACGGGTAGTGCGCGGCGCGAACGCCCTGCGCGAGTTCAAGACCATCACGCCCGACGGACGCATCCGGGCCCGCGCTCCGGACCACGCAGCCGCGATTCGCGACCTCGGCGCCGCCGTCGAGGAGAACCAGGCGGAGCAGGTGCTGGACAACATCGCGCTGAACCGAACCATGCGCCGTCTCGCCGACGCGTACGAGGGCGCCGGTGACGAGGCGCAGGCGGTGGCCGTTGCGGACCGGATGGTGGATTACTTCCGCGGCAAGGGCCTCAACCCGGCCGTGTTGGCCACGGTGGAGGCACAAGCGGCGGCGTACGCGCCCGGTGAAGGCCACCTGAGCGCGCCAGAGCGGTGGGCTCGCTCCAACCACCTGGAGCTGCCGCCGGAGCGGTGATCGCTCCCGCGCGGAGCCACCCGGAGCCGGACCGCGAGGTCCGGCTCCGTATTTTTCCGGGGCCGGCCGCGGATCGCCGATGACTCGTTCGCGACGGGCCCGCTCGTGCGCGGCGTCCGCCACGGATCGATCAGTGAGGACGAAGCACGGACGACGACCGGCGGAGCAAGGTGGCGGGCGCCGAATCAGGAACGGACGCGAGCCCCGCACCCGAGCTCCGCGAGATGTGACGGCCGAGAGCGCGACCCTGGCGGCGAATAGATCGCGATCCACACAACGTTCCCACCAAAACGTGGCCGGCGATGAATCCGCCTACGAGGGCGGCGAGCGCGATGTCGCCCCCCCGGCTCCGCACGCAACGCGGTACAGCGGACCGCGAAGGCGAGCAGAGAAAAAAGGGGAGCAGCCGGGCTGTGGCTGCTCCCCCCCTGTTGGTGTGGGATAGAGTGTTGTGGGACAGGTTAGCCGTGAAAGTGCGACATCTCAGCGTGCGATTCCCGGTAGGGCCGTTCCGGAAAATCAAGGACTACAAGGGTTTTCGGCACACGCGCCGATTACTCTCCTGACTCCGTGCGACCCTCTTCCGTCTGTGCGAAATCAGCGAATCACCAGCACTCGCAGAGGCGCTGCGAGCCGGTGGCGCAGGTGATCTCGTTGGTGCCCGGACAGCCGCAGGTAGCTGCCCCGCTGCAGGCGTAGGTGCCGCAACCCTGGGTATCGCACGGCCCGCCCTCGTCGGTGCAGCCGCAGAGACGCTGCCCGGCGGTGGTGCTGTCGAACCCGTTCACCGTCCCGCCCCGTGACTCCTTTTCCGCCGTGGAGAACGATTCCACGCCCAGGTCGTCGATCGTCAGCCGCAGCTTCTTCATCGCTGTCTCCCATGCTCATGCGGGTTCCGCCGCGATGGCGCGTCGTGCCCTTCGCTTGGCTGTCACCCACGGTTTGCGCCTGAAAATCATACCTGCCCGGATCACGGGTGCGCAACACCAGTTTGTCTGCCTGGGACAAACACGGGAGGAATGGCTCACGCAGAGTCAGCAGGGTAAGCAGCTGGTTCACCGCTGACTTGCTGACTCTGCGTGAGCCTTGTTGTTGTTCCAGGATGCGTCGAGGAGGCGCACGGCGGGGAGCGCGGCGGCCATCCCCGCCGTCATCCCGGCGACCATCACGAGGTGCATCGCGGCGGCGCTCGGCGGGGAGAGCAGCGCGCCCGCGGCCGCCATCCCGCCCACCATCGCCGCGGCGGCGAGGAGGTGCGCGGCGGCCCGGCGCGCGCGGCCCCCGCGGCAGAGCGGCGCGCAGGTCCAGCGGCAGGCGGCGGCGCAGGTCAGCAGCATCACGACCGTCGCCGCGCTCCAGGCGGCGGGGGCGGCGGCCGCGTGCGTCATCCCCGCGGCGTGCGCGGCGGGAACGCGGAAGAGCCATCCCCCCACGATCATCCCCAGTCCCCCGAACGCGGCGGTGGCGATCAGCAGGTCGGCGCGGGCGAGGCGCGCGCGCCGGTCCCAAGCGAGCGCGCAGGCCAGCGCGGCCGCGGCGGCGAGCGGAACGGCGCCCGCGCCCAGCGCCACGCCCTGCGCCAGCACCGCCGCCGCCACGATCGCCGCCGGCAGCGAGGGAAGACGCATCCGGGCATCGTCGCGGCGCGGCACGCCCATTCCGCACGCGCGCGGGGCGTCGGCGGGAAGGCCGGCGGGGGTCGGTGGTGGGGTCACGGGACCGAAGCGGAAGGAGGGAGAACGTCGCTGCCGTTGCTCATGATGGACGGACCCGCACCGCTGAATTTCCCTCCGGCGATCACAAAAGACAACGAATTTCACACGGAGGAAACGGAGGGAACGGAGGGAAGGGAGAAGCTTTTGTCCTTCCTCCGTTACCTCCGTTCCCTCCGTGTGATGACATTCTGTTGACTGACCTGGCGATGCACGTCAATCAGCGAAATGGTCAGGCAGAGGGATTTTCAGGTATGGTGGGCGGCGTCTCACCGACGGCGGGCTTGCGCGGCCTGGAGGCGATGGTGCCCGGCATCACCTTCGGCGTCCCCCCCGGCGTGACCGTGCCGGTGGTGCCGGTGGCGCCCGTGGCGCCGCCCGGCCCCGGCTCCGCAGGAAAGCCCGAAGGCGGGCGGATGGGCGGGACGCGCGGCCGCGGCGTCGTCTTCGGCTTGGCCTTCGCCCTGGCCTTGCGCGTCTTCTCCGCCTTCCCCTTCCCCGCCTTGTCGAGCGGGACCACCTGCTTCGTCTTCACGTCCACCTTGCCGCGGTGGATCTGCCGCAGGTCGTTGAAGCCGGCGTCGGGCGGCAGGGTGACCTCGAGCGCCTGCTCCCCCGTCTTCAGGTCCACCCACGGGTGCTCGCGCCCGCGCGGAAGCTCGGCCACCTGCGCGGTGGCCACGATGTTCCCCTGCGCGTCGTAGCGTACGAACGTGCGCATCTGCGTCTTCCTTTGTCAGATCGTAACGATGGGGCCGGTCCGCCGCGGCGGGTTGACCTCCTCGATGCGGTAGAAGCGGTAGCCCACCACCAGCTTGAAGTCGCTGCTGCCGTTGCGCACCGTCCACTGCCGGCCGAAGTCGCCCCACGGGTCGCGCTCCGTGCTCCCGTACAGCACCACGTAGTCCTCCGTCCACTCGATGCGGATCTCCTGGTGCACCTCGGGCGTGGCCTCGAAGCCCACCACCTGGTCGATGTAGATGTTGGGGAGGATGAACCCCGCGTTGATGGGGACCGGGGGGATGGAGACGCGCTCGTAGGGCCCCAGCGTCACCAGCCCCTCGGCCACCAGCTCCGACGCCATCTGCCGCACCGAGACCGTCCCCGGCGCCACCTTGGGATGGGTGACCGCGTCGTCCTGGAGGTGGCCCGTCTTCACCCCGGCGCCGTCGCGGACGTCCTGCCCCGTCTTCCCGTCGGCCTCGGCGATCTTGACGCTGGTGACCGCGCCGTCCGCCACGCCGACGACGACGTCCGGGCTCAGCTTGTCGGCGGTGATGGTGCCCGCGACGATCTTGTCGCCGGTGATGGACTTGTCGGCGATCTTGTTCTTCGTCACCGCGCCGTCGGCCAGCTGCGCCTCGCCCACGGCGGCGTCGGCGATCTTGTCGCCGGTGACGGCGTCGTCATCGATCTTCGTCGTCGTCACCGCCCTCGTGCCAAGCTTCGCGCTGGTGACGGCGCCGTTGGTGATGTGGTCCGTCTTGATCCCGCTCCCCTTCGTGGTGTCCTGCCCGCTCGCGCCGTCGGCCTCGGCCAGCTTGGCGCTGGTCACCGCGTCGTCCTGCAGGTGCGCGGTCTTGATCCCGCTTCCGCTCCCGGTATCCTGCGCCGACTTGCCGTCGGCCAGGGCCACCTTGGCGCTGGTGACCCCCGCGTCGGCCAGCTTGTCGGTCGTGACATTCGCGTCCGCGATCTTCGCCGTCGTGACCGCCGCCGAATCGAGCTTCCCGGTGGTCACGCTCCCCGCCGCCAGCTTGCCCGTGGTGACGCTCAGGTCGGCGAGCTTGTCGGTCGTGACGTTCGCGTCCGCGATCTTCGGCGTGGTGACCGCCGCCGAGTCGAGCTTCGGGGTGGTGACACTCCCCGCCGCCAGCTTGGCCGTGGTGACCGCGGCGTCCTGCAGGTGGTCGGTCTTCACGCCGCTTCCCTGCGAGGTGTCCTGCCCGCTGCTGCCGTCGGCCTCGTCGAGCTTGGCGCTGGTCACCGCGTCGTTCGCGAGCTTCGCGGTGACGACGGCCACGTCCTGCAGGTGCGCCGTCTTCACCCCGCGCCCCTGCGAGGTGTCCTGCCCGCTGCTGCCGTCGGCCTCGGCCAGCTTGGCGGAGGTGACGGAGTCGTCGGCCAGCACGGCGCCGGCCAGCAGCCCCGCCTCCTCGACCAGGGTGAAGGGCTGCCCCGGCACCGCGCGGCGGAGCGTGGCCAGCAGCAGCCGCTCGCTCCCCGGGTCGGGCGGCCCGAAGCGCACCTCCACCACGGCGCGCTCCACGAAGCGGGTGAAGCCGGTGAGACCCACGTCGGTGCTGGGCTCGAACTCGTGCACGCCGCGGCAGACGGTGAGGTAGGCCTCGCCGTGGCTGGTGGGATACACCGACAGGTCCAGCCGCAGGCCGCCGGAGCTCATCTCGCCGGCGCCCTCGTGGAACTCGCTGCCGCCGGTCTGCACGCGCACCTGCACCGGCTGCCCGCTGACGTCCTGCAGCACCACCTCGTGCCCGGCACCGTCGACGGCGCGGCCGGGCGCCACCGTCACCGCGCCCGCCACGGTGGCGGTCACCGCCAGCCCCTCGAGCACGCCGGGGAGGTGCAGGAAGCGCGCGTGCTGCTGCTGGCGCTCCACGGGGTAGTCGCGCGCGCGGTCGAAGTCGGCCCGGCGCAGGAACTGGTGGTCGAAGTAGTTGACGCCGATGATGGTTGGGTCGGCCATGCGGATCTCCTGTGGATATGCTCAGCGGTCGCCGGCCACGACGAGGGGGCGGCTCCACAGCAGCGTGGTCTCGCCCACCCGCGCGCCGACGTGCCGGTCGGGGTCGGTGCCGATCTGGATGCTGGGTGCGTGCACCCGCAGGGTGTAGGTGGCGTGCGCCGGCTTCTCGCGCAGCAGCGCCTCGTGCGCGGCGTGGACCATCTCCTCCATCCCCTCGGGCGTGTGCAGGCGCATGCTGCGCGGCTCGGCGTGCAGGTCCACCCAGAACGACCAGGGTTCGCCGCCGCAGATGATGGTGTCGACGCCCACGGTGGAGACGAGGCCCACCTGGAGCGGGTTGGAGGGGTCGAAGACGTCCGTCGACGCCTCGCCGCGGAGGTAGGCGTCGAGGAAGGCCTCCACCCCCTCGCGCGTCCCCCGCACCGGCCAGATCCGCCCCGCGCGGCGCACCAGGTCGCGGTTCCAGCGCTCGCCGCGGCCGGGGCGCAGCGCCAGCCCGATCCACCCGGCCAGCCACTCCAGCGCGTCCAGCGCGCCGCCCTCGGGCACCACGCGCACGATCTCGCTCCCCTTCGCCGCGGGAAGTCCGAGCGGGGGGGAAAGGGCCAGGGTGCTGCCGACGACGTTGCGCACCTCGGCCCACTGCCCGCCGAGGGGACGCCCCGCCTTCCACTCCGCGCCGATCACCACCACGTCGCCGGGGGCGGCGCCCAGCGCGCCGGCGTCCAGCACCTCCACCCGCTCGGCGCGCACGCGATCCGTCTGCGGGTCGGGGCGGATCGACGCGGAGAGCAGGGTGGCGCCGGAGGGGATGCGGGGGATGTCGACGCCGGTGCCCACGGCGTGCGCGTAGCGGATCCCCCGCTCCAGCTGCACGCCGCGGCGGAAGAGCGCCGGGCCCTCCTGCGCCAGCGGCAGCGCGGCGACGCGGACGAACTCCACGCTCGCCGGGTCGAAGTCGCGGATGCGCAGCACGTCGCCCGGCTCCACGCCGGCCAGCGTGTCGAGCTCCAGGAAGCGGTCGCCCTCCGCGGCCTCGTCTTCCTTGCGGGCGAAGGCGTCGAGCACCAGCTCCGAGCCGGTGCGCGGCGCCCAGGCGAACGCGGCGGGCGGCGTCCGACGCGGCGCGAAGCCCCACGGGGTGACCGGCGTCCCCGGCTCATGGGGATACCGGAGCGGCGGGGCGACGGTGACGCGTCCCCCGTCGACCTCGACCACGTGGACGTACTCCGGCCGCGCGGAGTCGTCGATGCGCAGCGCCACGCCCTGCCCGATCCCCAGAAACCCGGCCTCGGGGATGCGCACCTCGCGGTCGCCACTCTCCGCGGGGAGCGCGAGCGAGGCGGTGCGCCCCGGCTCGCCCAGCACCCGCACGCGCGTCAGCCGCGTGTGCGCGAACCGCAGCCCGTCCGCGATGGCGACGGCGTCCGCGGGGAGCGGCCCGTCCGCGGCGGCCACGGTGACGAACTCCGGCTCCTCGCCGCTGTCCGCGGGCGGTTCGAGGAGAGCGACGTCTCCCGGGCAGAGGCCGGCGGCGCTGTCCAGCCGCAGCACCGTCGCCCCCGCCTCCGCGTCCCGCTCCAGCGCGGGGTCGGGGGTGACGGAGAAGATGCCGGGGATGGCTTCGATCTCCCCCTCCACCCCGGAAAAGACGACCTCGAAGGCCTTGAGGAAGCGGCCCAGGAAGTTCTCGCCCTGCCGCTCGTCCTGGCGGAAGACGGCGGGGAGCTGGTCGACGAAGCGGGTGTGCAGCGTGTGCGGCATCAGGCCTCCGTCACCGTCACGGCGATGCGCTCGCGCGCCGCGTCCACCAGCCCGTACGGCGGCAGCGGCACCTCGGAGACGTCGCCCGTCGTCGTCGGCACGTGGTAGAGGTGCAGCTCGCTCACGTGGTCCACCGCGGCCATCCCCTCCAGCAGCTGGTAGAGCTCGCTCTTGTAGACCGGCCGCCCGAACGGCCATCCCCGCCCGTCCGCCCCGCCGTCGAGGGGGGAGAGGAAGCGCACGATCTCCGCCTGCACCCGCTCGCGCGTCAACCCGCTCCCGCGCCGCCGGGCAACCGTCGTCGCGACGGCGACGGGGACGTACTCGGGGCCGAACACGCGCACGCGCGTTCCCAGCACCCGCCGCTCGTTCAGCCGGTTGAACACGCGCTCGATCAGTTCCGTGGACGGCAGCGGGCGGTGCGACACGCGGTCGGCGGGGACGATGACCACCGCCGCGGCCTCGCCCTCTCCGCCCGTCGTCCCCAGCGGCGCCTTGCTTCCCATCGCCTTCCGCAGCTCGTCCGGCGTGCGGCAGGTGCCGATGGACAGGCGGAGGAAGCGCGCGCGGGCGACGGATGGTCCGCTGCCGGGGTCCGTCTCCAGCGCCAGCTGCTCGAACTCGGCAGCGGTGACGGCCCGGCGCCGCTGGCCCACGCCGCGGACGGCGCGGGAGAGCGCCGAGTCCGTCGTCTCCCGAGAGCCGTCGGCGAAGACGGCGCGGCTCTCGCCCAGCAGGCGGACGAACGCCTCCACGCTCGACGGGGGGATGCGGTCGAGCTGGTAGATGGCCGTCTCGGTGAGCCAGGCGAACAGCTCCACCAGGGTGACGCCGGGGTCCGACGGGTTGCGGTCGGTCCACTCGCCGCCGTAGCGGGGGATCAGCGACTCGCCCTCGCGCACCAGCTCGGCGAAGGTGCGGTCGTCCAGGCGCGGTACGGGAAGCGGCATGGGTCAGCCGGCGGCGTAGTCGAGGGAAACCATGTGCGCCCCCGAGTAGGGGAGCGAGGCGGGGCCCACCCGCAGCCGGTCGCCCAGCACGGGCACCCCGCCCTCCAGCCGAAGCTTGAGCTCGGGGATGCCGGGCGCCTCCGCGGGGTCCAGCACGGCGCGGGTGGTGGTCAGCACGCCGAACACCGGGAGCGCCTCCACCCGCTCGCCGCGGCGGATGGGCGCGGCCAGGCGCGCGCTCACCACGCCGTCGGTGGAGACGATGGTGGTGTCGACGGCGGGGAAGTCGTCGGTCGCCACGAAGGCGTCCACCTCCAGCGTGTCGAGCGTGATGCGGCGGACCACGGCCTCCAGCAGGTCGCCGTTCTCGCCCCGCATCGAGATCCCCTCGCCCTCCTGGAAGAGGATCAGCATCAGCCCTGCGGCCGCCACGTCGCCCTCCAGCGGCTCGGCCAGGCGGCCGGTGAGCACGGGCGTGGTGCCGGTGGCAAGCAGCTGGACCCGCGTCCCCGCCGCCACCCCGCCGCGGGGGATTACGGGCGCCGGGTGCTCTTCGTCGCCCGGGTTCAGGAGGAGCGGAACCGTGGCCGCGCCGGGGCGGAAGCCGGCCGAGACCACGTGCTCCACCCCCTCCACCGCCTCGAGCGCGGCGAAGATCTCGGAGATGTAGGCGTCGCGCCCGAACGCCCACCCCGTTCCGTCGGGCCCGCCCAGGAGGGGGTGGAGGAAGGCGTCCAGCCGCTCGGACACGCGCTGCCGCACCGCGTCGGCGATGCCGAGGGAGACGGCGCGCACCCGCACTTCCAGGGCGACGGGAACGTAGCCGGGGCCGACGAAGCTCACCCGCGCGGGGTCGCTCCCCACGAGCGCCGTCGGCGCGCGCTCGGCGAAGAAGTCCTCCACCTGCCGCACCAGCTCGCCCGTGGGGAAGGGCCGGGGGTCGGGGCTGCGGGGGACGAGGACCACGGTGACGTTCCCCGCCGCCGAGCGCAGCCGCCGGTCGCGCGTCGGCAGCGCCCGCGCCCGCGCGATGCGGTTCCCCGCGGCCTCGCGCGCCAGCCACTCGTAGTCGTCGGCGGCGACGGCGCGGCCGCGGTGGCGGAGCGCCTGCGGGCCGCGGAGGACCACGTCGGCCAGGCTCTCACCGTCCGCCCCGCCGTCCGAGGCCTCGGAGTTGAAGGCGCCGGAGATGTAGGGGAACGCGCTGCGGAGCTGGCGGACCGCGCCCGCGGGCTGGTTCCCCCCCGCGCCGCCGCCGGCCAGGTAGCGCTCGACAACGAGATTGTCGCGCCCCAGCGGCGGCACCATCCCGCGCACCCCGTCGCCGAAGCGGATCACGCCGCTCGCGCGGTCGATGGTGTAGTGGCGGCCGAGGGGATCGGAGACGAGCGCAGTCGGGACCTCCGTCCACCGCACCCAGTACTCCGTCTCCCCCCGCGCGCCCGGCCGCTCGAGGACGGCGCCGGGGCCGCCCTCCGCCTCCAGCCGCTCCACGTCGGCCGGCGACGGGCGCTCGGGCTCGCGCACGCGCACCACCTGGCCGGGCTGCACGGGGGCGCGGGCCAGGCGGAAGGCCTGTCCCGGCCGGCCGTTGCTGGACCCCAGCAGCTCGCCGGAGACGGTGGCGCCCTGCACCGCGCGGACGGTGTTGGCGTGGACGCCGCGCAGGAACGCGGTGTAGCCAGGTGCCGCCTCCACCAGCCGCGCGCGCACCCAGTACAGCAGCGGCGCCTCCACCTGCTGGCGGCGCGCGAGGTCCGCCGGCCCGGGGAACTGCACCGTCCCCGACTCGGTGAGCGAGCGGGTGTCGTCGACCACGGGGAGCGGGGCCCACGCGGCGCCGTTCCAGTACTCCCACGCGACGCGGCTGTGGACCTCCACGTCGCTCTCCGTCTCCTCCCCCGTCTCCTCGCCGGGATCGGCCGGGCGCACCGGCGGCTTCTCCAGCTCCACCAGCTGGCGGGTGGGGACGGAGAGGTAGAGGGAGACCGGGCGCTCGGCGAACGGCTGGTCGAACCCCAGGTACAGCGCCGGCCGCGGCTCGGGAACGGGAAGGAAGGGGGCCACGCCGGCCCTCGCGTCGCCGAGCTGGAGGTCGCGCCACTCCAGGTGCGAGTGCGCCGCCATCCCCAGCCGCGGCGTGGCGGCGGAGTAGCCCAGGGCGAGCGACTCGATCACCGGCCCACCCAGCAGCGCGGTGCCGGGGACCACGCGCACGCCCTTCGACGCGTCGGCGGGGTCGACCGGCGCGTACTCCACGCCGCGCCCGAAGTCGCCCGAGGCGATGCGCACGCGCAGCCAGTGGCCCGCGCGCCCGTTCACCTCCACGGGCGCGGCGTCGCCCATGCGCGGGAAGCGCACCTCGCCGCTGCGGGTGAACGCGTTCGTCCCGTCGTCCACCTGCCCGGTCGACGCACCGGAGACGGAGGAGCCGCCCAGCGCCGTCCATCCCCCGGCCCCGTGGTACTCCCACGCCAGCCGCACCGTCTGCGCGGCCGAGGCGAAGGAGAGCTCCGACGGCTGCGTGCTCGCGCGGCACAGGTGGAGGAGATGGAAGACCGAGCCGGGAACGGGCGCGGCGCCGAACGGCATCAGCGGCCCGGCGGGATCGGTGGGAGTGATGACGGACCAGGTGGACTTCGCGAAGTCGCCCTCGGCCACGCGCGTGGTCGCCAGCGAGGTGATCCACGTCTCCAGCTTCTCGGGGATCGCGGGCGCATTGCGGCCAAAGCGGATCACCCCCTGCGCCTCGCGCCCGGCCAGCAGCGCCAGCGTGCCCCCCTGCCCCCGGTCCGGCGGCGGGTCGAGAGCCACGTCGCGGACTGCGGGCGGGCGCCGGTGGCTTCCCCCGCGCACCGTGGCGCGGAGGAGGTAGAGGGCGTGCGGGGCGCCGGGGTCGGGCGGCTGGGGGAGGAGGAGCTCCACCGTCCCCGGCTCGGAGAGCGCGGC
Source organism: Longimicrobium sp. (assembly GCA_036377595.1). Classification (NCBI taxonomy): domain Bacteria; kingdom Pseudomonadati; phylum Gemmatimonadota; class Longimicrobiia; order Longimicrobiales; family Longimicrobiaceae; genus Longimicrobium; species Longimicrobium sp. The sequence goes on from DASUYB010000003.1 coordinate 57,543, forward strand.
CACGGCCCGCGCGGGATTGACGGCGACGGGGAACCACAGCGGCTCGCCGTCCGCGCCGCCGCCGGTGAGGGCGTCGCCGAGCGACGACACCTTCGCCGTCGAGTCGTAGCTCCACACGGCGGCCTCCCAGCGTACGTCGGCGTCGCCGTGGTCGAGCATGACGATGAGCTTCGTGTCCGGGTCCGCGCTCCCCTCGGGGACGGGCGCGGTGAGCGCCTCGGTCGAGGCCACGTAGAGCGTGTCGCCCGGCCGCGGCGCCTCGCCGAAGGCGGCGAAGGGGCCGCTGGCGTCGACCGCGGCGGTGTTCACCTGCACGAGATCGGGCGCGAGCGGATTCCCCTCGTCGGCCTGGCCGCTCCACGCGCGCATCACGATCCCCGCGACCTCGGCCACGCGCGCGGCCTCGGGGAAGTGCGTCTCGTCGAACACCTCGCCGAAGGGCGCGGTGAGGCGCGCGCGCAGCCAGCGGTCGCGCAGCGGCCGGGCGAGCCCCGCGCCCGCGATCTCCAGCTCGTCGGCGCCGGTGAAGACGGGGAAGACGAGGGTGACCGAGGCGGCGCCGACGGCGCGCAACGGCGGGGCGAGGGGATCCCACCGCCCGCCGCGCCACGCCTCCCAGGCCACGTTGTCGAGAAGGTGGACGAGCGCGGTGGAGCCGCCGGTGGGGAGGATCGACGTCCCCAGCTTCTCCCACGGCGGGCGGGTGCCGCCGATGCCGCCCCTGGGGAGCGAGAGCGCCAGCGTCAGCAGCCGCGGCGCGGCGCCGGCGAAGAGCGCGCCGCCGCCCACGTGGAAGGCGTGCTCGATGGCCCGCTCGCCACCGAAGGCGGGGAAGGCGGCGCGCTCGCTGCCGGTGACTGTGCCCGTGCGCTCGCCGAAGCGCTGGTTCACCGGGTCGATCGACCACGCGGCGACGAGACGAGAGGCGTGGACGATCAGGTCGTCCTCGGTCTCGAACACCACCGCCGGCGCGGTGTCGGTGGGGAGGGTGGCCACCTGCGTCCCGCGGGGAAGGAGCCCCGCCGCGCCGCCCGTCCTGGCCAGGGTGAAGGTGAGGGGCACGCGCGCCATGGCGGGCGGCATCAGCCCCACCCCCATCATGTCCAGGAAGGCGAGGAGGTTCTTCTCGGGAACGAGGTTCAGACGCTCGAGCGCCAGCTCCATCATCCGCGCGAAGATGCGCACCAGCACCATCCCGGCGTCGTCGCGGCCGGCCCACTCGCCGAACACGAAGCCGGGGGCCTCGGGGATCCCCACGGCCAGGCGCCTGAGCCGCTCGACCAGGTCTTCCGCCCGGCGCGGGTCCAGGATGGGTGGGGTGGGCATCAGGCGGCGCTCCGCTCCAGGTAGAACGGATAGACCAGGTTGAAGGTGTTGTTGGTGCGGCGCACGCGGTACAGCACCTCGATCACCATCCGCTCGGGCGCCTCGCGGGTCACGCGCACCTCGCTGACGTCGATGCGCGGCTCGAAGTCGAGCAGCGCCTCGCGCACCTCGTAGCCCACGCGCGCCTCGGTGGTCTGGTCGTTGGGGGCGAACACCAGGTCGTGGATGCCGCACCCGAACTCGGGGCGCATGATGCGCTCGCCGCGGGCTGTGCCCAGGATGATGAGGATGGACTGGCGGATGCGCTCCTCGTAGCCGGAGAGCGACATCTGCCCGGCCTCGGGCCCCGGCCCGGACTCGGTCTGCACCGGCCAGGTCCAGCCTACGCCGAGGAAGTCTTTGACGTCGGGCATATCGAGAAGTGCGTGAGTGCGTGAGTGCGAAAGTGCGAAAGTGCGTTAGTCCTAAGTCCTAAGTCCCAAGTCCTGAGTGCTACGCGACAATGCGACTGAAGTCGCGGCTACAACGACACGCAGTCCGCCTTCGCGGACTTCAACCGCACCCACCACCATCGACCTCGCTCCGCCGGCACGACCATCCGCCTCCACGCGCCCAAACCCGCAGCCACGTCATCCTGAGGCCGGCCAGACCGATGCTGCGACTGCGCCGTCGGTCGCAGGCCGAAGGATCTATAGCCGACCCCGCACGACCGCCCGTCTCCGCGCGCCTGAATCCGTGGACGCAACCACTTAGGACTCAGGACTCAGGACTTAGGACTTAGGACTATCCGTCATCCGATCAGCACCGTGCCCGTCGCGATGACCGTCCCTACCGGGAGATCCGAGGGGTCGTTGCAGGTCATCACCACGTCGCCGTTCCGGGCGGCGGGCTTGCCGTTGATCATCACCGTGGTGCTGCCCAGCTGGATGGTGCCCTTGTTCGCCGGCGGGTTCACGAAGGTGCCGCCCGACGGCACGTGCTGGGGGCTGTTGCTGGCGGTGCTTCCCTTCACCGCCGCAGGCTTCCCCATGATGTTCACGTCGCTGCTCAGCCCCCCGTCGATCTTCCCCATGAACGGGTGCGGCACCGGCACCGGCGGAGCCGTCCCCGGCGGCTGGATCAGGTGGATGTCCGTCGCCGACACCTGGTCTCCCTCCTTCGCGGCAGGCTGCCCCATCGCTTCTCCCAATTCCTCGAATTTCGTGTGCGACAATGCGAGTAAACTCGCGGCTACAACGACACGCAGTCCGCCTTCGCGGACTTCAACCGCGCCGCGAATGCATCATCACCCGCAACCCGCACTGATGGTGGCGTGCTACCTCTCCCGGGTACGGGAGAGGTGGCGAGCCTGAGCGAGCCGGAGAGGGCGCGATGCCGGGCCGCACTCAGCACTCAGCACTTCCCACTGGGCACTGGGCACTGGGCACTGGGCACTCCGTCAGTTGATGTTCACCGTCGCGCCCTTGAGATTCGCCTGGCCGCTGGCCTTCAGGTCCATCGAGCTTCCCGTCTCGAACTTCCCCGACGCCGACGCCTTGATCTCGACGTCCTGCGCCTTCAGCGTCAGCTTCCCCGAGCTGGCGTCGATCACCACGTCCTTCCCCGAGGTGATCGTGACGGTGTCGCCCGAGGTGTCGATCACGATCGAGTTCTTCCCGCCCTTGTCGATCACCTCGATCTTCTCCGACCCGTCCTTGTCGGTGAAGCGCACGATGTGCCCGCTGCGCGTCTTGATCAGGCGGATGTCGTTGTTCCCGTCGCTGTTCGTCTCCGGCGGCTTGTCCTTGCCGTTCCACAGCGCGCCCAGCACGAACGGCTGCCGCAGGTCGCCGTGGAGGAAGGCGACGAGCACCTCGTCCTCCACCTCGGGAAGGAACCAGATCCCCCGCTCGTTCCCCGCCATCGGACTGGCGACCGGCGCCCACGCGCTCTCGTCCTCGTCGGCCAGCCAGGGAAAGCGCAGCTTCACCCGCCCCAGCCCGTCGGGGTCCTTGTTGTCGGTCACCACCGCCGTCACCACACCGTAGATCCGCGCGGTGGCGTCGAGCAGCGAGGGCGAGTCGTGCTCGGCCCAAGGGAAGAAGGCGGTCACGCGGCGTTCCTCCGCACGGTGAAGTGGGTGCGGAAGCCGCCGGCGTCGCGCACGTGCTGGGTCGCCGTTACGTAGTACAGGCCGCTGAAGCGCTTCCCCAGCTCGGTCAGCTCGATCACCGTTCCCGCGCGGATCGCCGGGTTCCCCACCGCCGTCCCCTCGCCGGTGACGTAGGTGAGCGCGAGGCCTTCCAGGATCCCCTTCGCCATCTGCTCCGCCTCGGCCGCGCTCGCGATCGGCCGGTCGACCACGCGCACCTCGGCGTCGCCGAAGGCGCCCTGCGCGTCCTTGGCCCCCAGCGCGTTCCCCTGCATCAGGTTGGAGATGTCGCCCGCCGACGCGGTGCCCACCAGCGCCTCCTTGTTCTTCCGGTCCCATCCTCGCACCACCACCTTCTGCGCCTGGGGGACGGTGGTGAGGACGGGGAAGAAGCTCTCCAACTCCTTCCCCCACTCGAGGGAGACGACCTTGCCGCGGTCGTAGCGGCGCTTGCGGAAGAAGAGCTTGCGGTCGTCCACCTGCAGCTCGAACCCCACGGCGCGGGCGCGCATCAGCAGGAAGTCGATGTTGGTCTGGTTGTTCTGGAACAGGTACGGGTGCGTCTCGCCGCTGTCCTCCACCTCGGCCTGCAGCCCCAACTCGCCCGCGATCTGCTGCGCCACCGCGCTGTCCTTCACCTCCAGGAAGCTCCTCGTCTTCCGTCCCCGTCTCAGCCGATGGAGACGGTCGTAGCCGCGCACGGTGAAGAGCGACCTCCGCCCCGACCACACCGGCTCCAGCCCGGTGATCTCGCCCGCCATCAGCGGCTCCTGCTCGCCCAGCGGACCCATCTTGATCTCCACCTTGCCGCCCACGCGGAAGCGGTCGTCGTCGCTCCACTTGGGCTTGGTGCTGTCGAGGTCGGAGTTCGCGAGGGTGAGCGCGAACATCCCCGCCGCGTCCAGGCTTTCCTCCACGCGCAGCGCCACGAGCGACTCCGTCACCTCGTGCGGCAGCTCGGTGCCGTCCACGGAGATGGTGAGCTCGGGGGCCGACTCGTTGGCCTGGTCCTTCGCCATCCGCTACTCCAGGGCGGGGATGATGAGCTCGGTGCCGGGCACCAGCTCGCGCGGGTTGGCGATCCCGTTGGCATCGGCGATGGGGCGCCAGCGCGACGGGTCCTCGTACACGACGGCGGCGATGCTCCACAGCGTGTCGCCGCGCTTGACCGCGCGCGTACGGCGGCGGTCGGGCGAGTGCGTGGGGTTGCGCCGCTCCTGCTTCCCCGGGTCGTCGTACTCCTTGAGCGTGACGTCCACCGTGGCGCGCACCGGGGTGCCGTCCGCCAGGAACATGGTGTACTTCTGCGTCAGCGAGGTCACCACGCCCTTGAACGGGAGGTCGTACGCCTGGTCGGTCTTTCCCCACGACACCAGGCACACCGGCGGCCGGTGCAGGTTGCCGTCGAAGCGCGCCAGGTCGGCCACCTTCTTGGTGTGCTTGCGGACGTCCTTGTCGCTGTCGCCGGCCTCGTAGCTGTCGAAGAAGAGCGACAGCGTGAGCGTGCGCGACCCGCCGCCCTCGAACTGGACGCGCGGGTGGTCGCGGCGCTTGCCGCCCTGGTCGGTCCAGTTGACGGTCTTGGCCAGGGTGATGGTGTTGGGATTGAACATCCCGTGCTTCGCCTCGCCCCGGGCCTCGATCACCAGCTCGGACTGCTTGTTGTTGACGTCGGTGTACTTCTCGATGCGGATCACGCCCATGGCTGGATCCCCCTGCGCTCGCGCTCGATGCGCATCCGGTCGCGGATCAGGCGGTAGACCTCCTCGGCGATGGCCTCGGCGTTGGCGCCGGCCGTCTGCGGCGCGCCGGCCGGGTGCGCGCCCTGCGCGGCCGCGGTGGCCGCGGGCTGCCCGGCCTGCGCGGGCTCCGAGGCCGGCGCGCTCTCCTCCGCCGCCAGCATCGGCGCGGCGGGCGCGGCCAGCGGCGCGAAGGAGACGGCGACGGGCGCCCACGCGCGCGTCGACGACGCCTCCGGCCGCGGGGCGTGGACGCGGGCCTCGCTGGCGCGCGCCTCGGCCTCGAGCGCGGCGCGGCGCGTGGGCGTCACGTCGCCGTGGCGGAAGGGGCGGCCGGCCTGCTGGCGGACGTGCGCCAGCTCGTGCGCGAGGAGCGCCAGCCCGCCGTGCGTCTCCGGCGCGTAGCGGCCCGGCGCGAAGAACACGTCGCTGCCGACGGTGAACGCCGCCGCGCCCAGCCGCCGCGCCGCCCGCGCCGCCGCGTCGCCGGTGTGGATGCGCGCGGCGCCGGGGTCGAACCCGAGCAGCGCCCGCATCCCCTCGCGCAGCCGCGCGGGAAGCGCGAAGCCGATGGACGGGCCGACCTCGATCGGCGCCGGCGTCGTCTCCCGCTCGCCGACGACGCGGCCGACGTGGACGCGCGGCTGCTCGCGATCTCCCTCATCTCCCTGTTCTGGAGATTCGGAGGATGGGGATCGCGGCGCCTCGAAGCGGCCCAGCACGCGCTCCACCACGCGCCGCGTCTCCGCCTCGTCCACGCGGCGGGATTCGGGATGGAGGAGGACGGGACCGGGGAGGCCGGGGATGGTGATCCCCTCCGGCACGCGCATGCCCGGCCGCGCGGCCGCGGGATGCGGCTCCGTCACGCCCCGCGCGGCGATGCGCTCCGCCAGCGCGGCGGCCCGCGTCGCGGCGGACTCGGCCGGGCGGACGGCGCCGGGCGCGGCCACCCGCGCGGTGACGGGCATCGCCTGCGGTGCGGCGGGCGCGGTGGCGGCGGCGACGCGCTCGGCGGCTCGCACCGCGCGCATCATCACCGTCGCGGGCGCCAGCCAGCCGCTCGCGGGCACGCCCGCGGGCTGCATCGCCGGCGGACGCGCCGGCGCCGCGCGGACGACGCCGCCCTCGATCTCCGCCGCCGGAGCGCGCATCGCCCGCGTCGCCGGAGACGCAGGGAGCGCCACGACGGGCCCGGCGCGCACCACCTCGCGGACGATCTCGCGCACCGTCTCGGCGGCGGGCTGCACGGGCTCGCCGCGGACGGTCTCGCGGGCGGGGGATTCGGCGCGCGGCGGCGATGCGGCTGGCGGCGCGATCCCCCGATCTCCCTCGACTGCAGGGCGATGGAGATGCACGATCGGCGTCGGCGGCATCCCCGGCGCGGCCGGCTCCACGCGCGGCGGACGGACCGGCGCGGCCTCGCTGGCGGGGTGCAGCGGATGCGCCCCGGTGGCGGGATGGATCGGCGCCGCCTCGCTCGCCGGCAACACCGGCCGCGCCCCCGTCACCGGCGGCACCGAGACGACCCCTGACGCCGCGGCCGATCCCTCGCGCGCGAACGGCGCCGGCGCGGCCGCATCTCCCGGCGCGATCGTCCTCGCCCGGCGCGCGGGGGACGGCACGCTCTCCGCCGCGTCGCTGGGCGGCGGGAGCGGCCGCCCGCGCGCGCGCTCAGCCCGCGGCGATTCGGCATCTCCATCACCCGCACGCAAGGACGGCGATTCGGGGCGGAGATAGGTCATCGTGGGCGCGCCCGGCGACGTCGCCCGTCCCGCCGCCGCGATCACATCCCCCTGCTCCGCGACGCGGACCGTGGGCGGCAGCGCGGCGCCGGAGACGACGTCGCGGCGCGGGACGAGGGGCGTCTCCGTCACCGGCGCGGGCTCGCCGCGGCGCTTCGCCTCGATGCGGCGCATGATCGCCGCGGGATCGAACTCGCCGCCGCGCGCCGCCGCGGGGATGCCGGATGCCGCGCCGGGATGGTCGAAGCGCACCGGCGGCGCGGCGCCCGGACGCGGCGCATCGGCCGGCGCCGCGCGCGACGCCACCTCCCGCGCGAACGCCATCGCCCGCGCGGCCACGACCGACGGATCGCCGCGCCTCACCGGCGCGGTGGCGGGGAGTCGCCCCAGCACGCCCGCGGGCGCCAGCCACCGCGCGACCGCCGCCGCCACGCGCCCCACCAGCCGCGGCGAGAGCGCGAGATCTCCCATCTCCCCCACCTCGCGCGCCGGGCGGGCGAGGTACGACATCCCCGCGCGCGTCCACGAGCCGGGGCGCGTCCCGCCGAGCAACACCGGGTGCGCGACCCGCCCGGCGACGCGCGACAGGAAGGCCTCGCGGCGCGCCAGCAGGCGGCCGGAGAGCGGCGCCGGGCGCACGGGCCGCCGCGACAGGACGCCGATGCGCCTCACGCGCCGCCTCCCGAGGCCGGGCCGCTGCTGCTGACGAAGCCGTTGTGCACCAGCTCGAGCGTTTCCAGCGCCACGGCGCTCCCGTCGGCCTTGAGGTCCGGGCCCACCCACTTCACCGGGAAGGCGTCGCGGAAGTCCCAGCGCCAGACCTCGTCGTCGAACGTCTCGTCCCACAGGATCAGCGACACGGGCTTGCGCTCGACGGTGCCGCCGGCCACGTCGCGGTGCCACTGCCACAGCGTGTCGTCGTCGATCAGCCCGCGCTTGAGCACCAGCGTGCCGTACTTGCTGCCCTTGGGCAGGCGGTGGCGGAAGTCGTTCACGCCGCCCTCCGAATACTCCTCGACCTCCGTCTCCACCATGATTCCCGAGGCTTCCGAGAAGCTGGCGACGATCGAGCTGTCGATCTCGACCAGGAACTTGCAGGAGACGTACGGAAACGGGATCTCGTCCGACATCTCACCTCGATCCGCTCTGTTCGCCCAGCTTCCGGTTGATGCGCGAAACCTCCGCTACCCACCTGCGACGCTCCTGGTGCTCCAGCCCGAGGATCTGCTCGTACGGCCAGTGGAGGTAGTAGGCCATGAAGCTCATCTCTTCGTAGAGCGCGTCGAGGGGGTAGCTCACGACCCCCCCGCGCCGTCGAGCTCCACCTCGAAGTCGTGCTCGCAGCGCGGGCAGCGCACGGCCACCCGCTGCTCGCCGGTGCCGTTCACGCGGTTGTACATCTCCTGGAGGAATGCCAGGTCCGACGCGAACAGCCCCTCGACCACGCGCGGGTTGACGTCGGCCACGCTCCCCAGCCGCGTGACCACGCGGCTGAGGAGGATGACCACCAGGTACGACGGGTTGGACTGCACCCGCGGGTCCTTGAGCGGCAGGATCTCGTCGGCCGCGGTGGCCAGGCGCATGACGCCCTCGCGGTGCAGGTTGCCGTCGGCGTCCACGTAGCCGCGCGGCAGCGTGAACGCGTACTCGGTCTGCAGCACGCCGCTCATACCTGCGTGATCCCTTCATGCACCAGGGTGAGGGTCATGATCCCGCGGTCGTTCCCCTTCGCGTTGAAGTCCAGCGGGTCCATCTTGCTGGGCCAGCAGCGCACGCACTGCCAGCGGACCTTCTCGTTCCCCTCGTCGTCGAGCACCAGGATCGACACGTTCTTGCGCTCGATCTTCCCGTCGATCACGCGCTGCCTCCAGTCCCACAGCTCGCGCGAGTCGGTGAGCCCCCACTTGAGGGTGATGTCGCCGTACTTGGTGAGGCCGGGCCCCTTGCGCGGGGTGGTCACCTCGTCGCCCTCGCGGTACTCGATCACGTCGGAGGTGGAGTCGAACCCCGTGACCTCCGAGAAGCCCCCCTGGGTGATCCCGTCGACCTCCACCTTGAAGAGGAAGTTGCGGTACGGGTCCCGGTCGTCGTGCCGAAGCGGCATGGATGGATCTCCTCGATTTCAGTTCGTTTCGTTGGATGCACCTGCTCTGGGAGTGCCCAGTGCCAAGTGCCCAGTGCCCAGTAGACCCGGGGCGGGCGCCCTGACGATCCCGCGCCCCGCACCCGGACGGCCTGTTCCGTATCCTGGGCACTGGGCACTGGGCACTGGGCACTGCCGTTTACTCCGCCACCTCGCTCCCGCCCACCTTCTGGCCGATGCGGAAGATCACGAACTCCGCCGGCTTCACCGGGGCCACGCCGATCAGGATGATCACGCGGCCGTTGTCGATGTCGTCCTGCGTCATGGTCTCGCCCAGCCCCACGCGGACGAAGAAGGCCTCGGCGGCGGTGGCGCCCTGCAGCGCGCCCGACCGCCACGTGGTCGTGAGGAAGCTCGTGAGCGACGCCTTCAGGCGGTTCCAAAGCGGGCGGTCGTTCGGCTCGAACACCGCGTACTGCGTCGACACGTCGATGGAGTGCTCGAGGTAGATGAACAGCCGGCGCACGTTCACGTACCGCCACAGCGCGTCGCTGCTGATGGTCCGCGCGCCCCACACGCGGATCCCCCGGCCGGGGAAGGCGCGGATGGCGTTGATGCCGCGGGGATTGAGGATGTCCTGCATCCCCGTGTTCACCGTGGCCTCCAGGTCGCCCACCTGCCGCACCACCTGGTTGGCCGGCGCCTTGTGCACCCCCACCTCCTGGTCGGTGCGCGCGTAGATCCCCGCCACGTGCCCGCTGGGCGGCGCGAACACCGGCCCGTTGCGCAGCGGGTCGTAGATCTGGATCCACGGGTAGTACAGCGCCGCGTACTTGCTGTCGTACAGGCTGCGCTGCTCCTGCACCCCGTCCAGGTCCGCGCCCTTGCGGCTGTCGAGCACGGCGAAGCGGTAGCGCGCCCGCTCGCAGTGCGCGATCAGCGCCTGCTGCACGACGGGATCGGTGCGGCCGGGGACGGCGACGATGGAGATGTCGCTCACGTTCCCCAGCGCGTACAGGCCGGTGCGGCGGTCGGCGTCGTCGCTGTCGCGGCCGGCGTAGGCGGCCGGCGTCAGCCCGTTCACCCCGTCGCTGCCGCCGCCCAGGAACCACTCGCGGGTGGGGAGCGGGAGCTTCTCCGCCCCCGCCGCGCGGCGGTCGCTGTCCAGGTCGGTGACGTGGACCAGCTTGGACGAGCGGTTGATGATCTCCACGAAGTAGCGCGAGTGCCGCTCGTCGGTGCTCAGGTTGTCGAACACCTCCGTGGCGCCGCCGTACTCGAAGGTGATGCGGAACTCCTCGCTCTCCACCGTTCCCCCGCTCGCCAGCGTGGCGGGAACGCGGCCGTCGAGGTAGACGCGGTTCCCTTCGACCAGGCGGGCGACGGCGTAGCGGTTGCCGGGGAGACGGAGGACGGTGCCCGCCTCGATCCCGTTCGCGGTGCGGAGCTGGATGAAGGGCGCGTCGGCGGCGGCGCCGCCGTCGAGCACGGTGCGCAGCACCGACGACGCGCTCACCGTCACCCGCACCTGGTTCCCCCAGCTCCCCGGCTCGGGCCAGAGATCCGGGTTCGGCCGCGCCGGGCCCGCGTCGATGCGGATGCGCGGCTCCAGCCGGCGCACCAGCGTGCCCTCGGGGTGGGGATAGCGGAGCCCGCGGGTGATGAAGATCACGCCCGTGGGATCGCCGTTCTCGTCCTCCTCGACCGAGGCGATCACCCCGTACTCGGTCTGCTCGCCGTCGAACAGCTCGATCACGTCCTCGGGCGCCAGCTCCTCGGGCTCGGCCACGGTGAGGTCGAAGGCGCCGCTCTCGGCGCGCGCGGCCAGCGAGGTGGTGGAGCCGGGGGTGTCGAGCACGCGCACCGGCGTGTCTTCCACGTGCGGGTAGAGGAGCGGGTTGCGCAGCGTGGCCACCTTCGACGCCAGCGGGCCCACCACCTCCACGAACTCCGAGCGCGGACCGTCGTCGATCAGCAGCACCGCGTCGTCGCCGATGCCGGCGTCGTCCGACAGCGTCACCTGCGACGAGGCGGCGAGCACGGCCACCGGGTCGCCCGGCGTGACGGTCACCTGCAGCACCTCGTTCCCCGACGCGTGCGCGAAGGCCAGCGGGTCGGCGATGGTGAACTCGCCCGCCGCCACGGTGCCGGTGATCAGCACCAGGTCCGACTGCGTCTGCTCCTGCGAGCCGTCGCCGGTGACCTGCAGCCAGTCGCCGGCCTTCACCGCGCCCACGCCGGCGCCCGAGAGCTTGATGCTGGTGGCGTCCTTCGCCGCGGCGCCGTTCAGCGTCAGCGTGGCCGCACCGGGGACGGTCGTGGCGCGCAGTCCCTCGCCGGCGCCGTGCGAGCGGCGGAGCGGGGTCTGGGTGGCCACGTTGCCGGGGCTGTTGCTTCCCGCGCCGGTGCCCACGCGCACCACCTCGGCGGCGTCGCCCTCGCCCAGCATGTACCAGTTGTTGTTGGTCAGCCCGCTGCGCTGGGCCACGAACAGCTGGCTGGCGCCGGCGGCGTTGGCGGTGGAGCGGTCGAGCGCGCGTGCGGCGCCGGCCACCTCGGTGACGCCCGTCCCCGCGCGGTGCTCGCGGGCCAGCGCCGGCTCGACCTGCACCTTCGTCCCGAAGCCGGTGACGACGACGTACTCGGCCTCGCTCCCCTCGCCGATCACCAGCCCCGAGCCGGTGGCCAGCCCCACCCAGTGGGCCAGGTCCAGCTCCTTCGCCCCCGCCTCGGCCTTGGAGGCCAGGAAGCGGCGCGCCTGCCCCCGCTCGGGGAGGAAGGAGTAGGCGGTGTGCGCGAACACCGCGGGATCGACGTCGTCGACGCCGGGAAGGTTGGCCACGCGCACCACGTAGGCGCGCGACCCGCCGTTCTGGAAGAAGCCCTCCACCGAGTACGGCAGCCAGCGGCGGTCGCCCAGGTCCTGGCCGTCCAGGCGCTCGCCCAGGTAGCCGCCGAAGATCCGCTGGTACTCACCCACGTTGGTCACCAGGACGGGCTTGTTGACGGGGCCGCGCACGGCGGCGCCCACGAAGCCGGTGGTGCTGGTGCTGACCCCCTCGATCGGCCTGGGGCCGAGCTCCACCTCCTCGACGTATACGCCTGGCGCGAGATACTCCGGCATGGCCGCCACCTCCCGTGTGTGTTGTCGGTTCGCCTGCGTTGGCCCTTCGTAGACTCCGTCCCGTCATCCCTCGTGCAGCCGTGGCTGGCCTGCAACCGCAATTGATTTCGCACTTCCGAACTTCCGCGCGGCCCTTGGAGACCCTCCCCCCGCGGCTGGGGCCGCGTACCCCCTCCCGATAACGGGAGGGGGTAACTTCGAGCGTGTGGCGCGGCCGTTTTCGCGTTCCTCGCCTCACGTGCGACGCAATCGTGGCGGCCAGCCCCGCTCTCCGCGCTACCTCCTCCGCGGCACTGAGTTCTCCCCTCCCCTGCGGAGCGGGGGAGGGGCCGGGGGAGGGGGCCGCCCGCGGCCGCGCAGATCCGCGCCACCCGCGCCGATGTTCTCACCCCTGCCTCTCCCGGTACGGGAGAGGAGGCGAGCCCGGGCGAGCCGGAGAGGGTGCGATCCGGAGGCCCACTCAGCACTCAGCACTCCCGTCCCTCACCCCGTCCCCACCACCAGCGTGTACTCGTCCACGCCCGCCGCGGGCACCGCGACCACCCGCGTGATGTCCCCGAACCCCGCGGCGGAGACTGCGAGGGTGTAGCTCCCCGGCGGCAGGTTGCTGAAGACGTAGCGCCCGTCCGCCGCGGTGCTCATCGCGCGGTTCAGCTCCTGGATCACCACGCGGGCGCCCTCCACCGGCGGCGCGCCGGGCGCATCGGAGACGACGCGGCCCTCCAGGCGGTACATCGTCTCGCCGGCCACTGGCATCACCTCGTTCGTGGCCGCCTCCACGCGCATCCACGCGCTGCCCGCCGCGCGCACCGGCGCCCCCGCCACGATCGCCGCCGCCTCTTCGCCCTCGACGAAGATCTCCGCCGCACCCTGCGCCGCCTCGGCGATCAGCCGGCCGGCAACGCCCTGCTCGCTGATCACCCGCAGCGCCGCGTCCGCCGCGTGGTTCCCCGCCGGCGGCGGCACCGCGGGCACCTCGACGGACGGCGAGGCGGGGATCGGCCCGATCGCCAGCACCTCCGCGGCGGCGCCCGCGTCCAGCAGCACCGGCGTCCCCTCCGCCAGCGTCCCGTCGTCCAGCGCGGCGCGCGAGTCGAGCGTCAGCGTCGCCGTCCCCGCGTTCGCCGGATCGCGGAGCGTGGTCTCCACGGCGCCGGGGGTGGCGCGGCGCACCAGCGTCCCCGCGGGATGCGGCCAGCGCAGGGGCCGCTCGCTCGGCACCGCCGCCGCGCCCGCGGCGTGCGCCGCGGTGAGGACCAGCTCGCTGCGGTCGCCGTCCTCCAGCAGCAGCCACTCCCCGTCGCCCACGCCGTCGCCGCTCTCCAGCGCGATCTCCATCGCCCCGAACGCGGACGCCGCCGCCAGCCGCGTCAGCGCGGGGGTGAGCGTCATCCCCTTCACCTCGCGCCCGGCGGGGTGGGCCCAGCGGAGCGGCGGCGCCATCCGCAGCATCATCTCCCCCGCCCCGGGCGCCGTGGGGAGGCGGAAGAAGTCGCTCTCCGCGCCGCCGTCCAGCATGTACCAGCTGTTCGCGGCCAGCGTCATCGCCTCGGCGACGGTGATCACGCCCGGGTCGTTGAACACCGGCGCACCCAGCCGCGCCGCCGCCGCGGCCGCCACCCGCCCGATCCGCAGCTGCGTCCCCGCCGGGAGCGGCTCCGGCAGCGGCGGGCGGACGCGGACGCGCACCACCGGCCGCAGCTCGCCGCCCACCCCCATCCGCCGCGACACCACCGGGGCCGTCACCACCGGCGGCTCGGGCTCGGCGGCGGGCTCCACCCCCATCGTCACCACCAGGTGCAGCGCGGGGCGCACGCGGTTGCCGATCGCCGACCACAGCTCCCACGGGTTGCGCGCGTTGTCCGGCTGCGCGACCAGCGAGGGGAGAGGCGGCGCCTGGCCGGCCAGCGCGCCCTGCATCACCTCGGCGGGGAGCGTGGGATACCGCAGCAGCGTCCGCAGCAGCTGGCCGAGGAGCCGGTGCTCGTCGAACGGGTCGGGCGGCGTGGCGCTGCTCCACGCGGTCACGGCGTAGAACAGGTCCATGCGCACCTTCGGCCGCTTGCGGACGAAGGTCCCGTCCGGCCGCCGCTCCTCGCGCCACTCGGTGTCGCGCAGGCCGTGGTTCTCGCGCACGTCGTACAGGTACAGGTTCACCGTGCGCCGGCCCGCGGAGAGGCGCTTCATCCAGTCCGTCGTCGGAGCCTCGAAGCTCACGTCGAACTGGTCGGCGGGAAGCGGAACGCGCGTGCGCAGCAGCCGCTCCAGCGAGCGGTCCAGGTCGTCGATCATGCCTCGGCCGGCGGCTCCCCGTCGCGCGGGACGGCGAACAGGCGCTCCAGCTCCGGGCTCGGCACCATCGCCTCGAAGTCCGCCCAGATGCGCGCGTCGCCCCGGCAGTCGTACGCGCGGCAGGGGTAGGGGCGATGGGCATAGACGCCGCACCGGCATCCCCCTTCTCCCTCCCGCTCCAGGTGCGTGCAGTAGCCGTCGGGGGCGCGGCGGATCATGTACGGGCGGCCGAACTCCCACTTCAGCACCCCCTCCTCCACGTCCTGCCGGCTGAGGGCGAAGGCCAGGCGGCAGCACGCCGCGCGGCACACGTGCAGCCGCGACGCGCAGTCGATCGCCGGCCCCGCGCCGAAGGCGTACTTGTCGGCCTCGGCCTCCTGCCGCATCACCCCCATCCCGCTGTCGCGGTAGCGCGCCTCCAGCCGCTCGGCCACGATCTTCTTGCGCTCGTCCAGCTCGGCGATGGTGATCACCCCGCGCTCGGCCAGCAGCTCGATCAGCGCGTAGGAGAAGGCCGCCGTCTCCAGCGTGCGGCTGGTGTTCGCATTCGCCCTGTAGTGCGCGTACAGCATCCCCTCGGCGACCTCCGCCCGCAGCGCCTCCACCTCCTCGGCCGGGGGAGAAGGAAGGACGGGGAGATGGATGACGCGCTTCGCCGACGCGTCCGCGGATTCAGGATGGGAGCGGGCGATCATCGGACGGAGCCGGGGTGGGGAGGGGCGCCGGCGGCGTCGACCGCGCGCGCGGCCTCCTGGGCGCGGCGCAGCAGCGCGTCGATGATCGCGCGGTTGCGGATCACCATCTGCGGGCCCTTCAGGCGGTACTCGGGGGCGATGATGGCGTCGTACTGCCCCAGCGAGCGTCCCGTCTTCTGCAGCCAGAGCGAGAAGAGCGAGAAGTAATGCTCGTGCCCGCCCGCGTAGCGCTCGGCCAGCGCGGGGCCGATCGTCTTCACGAGGCGGTCGTTGTAGAGGAAATCCTCCCAGCTCCGCTTGGCGGGCCCGTCGTTGTAGATGTCGAGCACGCGCCCCAGGTCGCGCTCGGTGAGCTCCGTGGCCAGCACGACGCCCGGGCTGCCGGGCGCGGTCCGCTCGTCCACCCGGCGCTCCTCGGCGTAGATGGCCCCGATGCGCGGGCTGGGGGAGACGTACAGCCCCGGCCCCAGGTCGTGCTTCAGCCCGGGAACGCCGCCGCTGACCTGCCAGGTGGTGCCGCGGTAGATGATGACGGTGCGCTCCGCCTGCCCCGGCGTGGGGGGCGGCGGCGCGCCGGGCGCGGCCTCGGCGGCCAGCCCGGCCTCGGTGAGGATGCGGCGCGCCGTGGTCTCCGCCGCGCTCGGCGCGGGAAGGTCGCTCCCCGGCCGGCGGGCCTCGAAGCGCCGCGCCTCGGCGTCGCCGAAGAAGGTGCGCAGCACGGCGGCCACGCGGCTGCGCTCCGGCTCGCCCGCGGTGATGCCCAGCTTCTGCGTGCCGCGCGCGATCAGCACCGCGCCGCCGCCGGTGGCGAACACCTCGTAGGTCTGCCCGCCCGCGTCCACCTGCTGCGCGCCGGGGAGGGGGAGCTCGGCGTAGGGGTTGAGCCGCGCGTGCACGACCCAGGTGCGCCCGGAGCGCACCAGCCGCAGCTCGGTGAAGCCGTGGCGCTCGCGGATGGCGTCGAGCTCGGCCTGCAGCTCGCGCGCGCTGAGCCGCGAGGCGGTGTGGCGCGCGGCCAGGGCGCGGGCCTCGGCCATCCCCGCGTCGAAGCGGCGCTGCGTCTCGCTCGCCTGCGCGGGCGTCTGCCCCGACGGCGCCGCCGGGCGCGGCGGCGCGGGGCGCGGCTGCACGGGCGTGGGCGCGGAGGGCGCGGCGGCGGAGGGCGGAGCCGGCGCGCGCGGGGCAGGCCGCGGTGGAGCGGGAGACGGAGTCGCCGCGGACGGCGGGGCGGGCGCGCGCGGCGTCGCGGGCGCCGGAGCGGGACGAGGCGCGGCCGCGGGCGTCGCGGGCGCGGACGCCGCCCTCGGCGCCGCGGGCGCGGGAGACGGCGTCGCGGCGGCGGGAGGCGTCGGCGTGGGTCGCGCCGGGACTGCGGGAGCGGGGGATGCGCCGCCGGGCGCGGGCGTCGCCGCCGGCGCGGCGGCACGCGGCGGGG